>NZ_VPBV01000001.1:0-264792 GCF_013418545.1 Acinetobacter sp. YH12136 | reverse complement strand
ATATGGTGCTGATTCTAACATTTTAGGTATATTTTTTCAATGAGTGAGATATATAAAAACCGACATTCAGCCTTTAATCTTCATGTTCATTTAGTTTTTATAACGAAATATCGAAAAAAAATACTAGGTGAGTTGCATCATAAATATTTCAATGAGTGTGCAACTGAAATATGTAAAGATTTTGATGCTGAATTAAAGGAATGTAATGGTGAATCCGACCATGTTCACATGCTTATTCAGTATCCACCAACGGTACAGTTAAGCAAATTGGTTAATAATTTAAAGTCTGTAACAAGTAGAAGAATGCGAAATGAGTTTTTAGACTTGAGAGGGAATTATACAAAACCTGTTTTATGGTCAAGATCATATTTTGCAGGGTCTTGTGGTGGTGCGCCTTTGGAAATAATCAAACAATATATTCAGAATCAACAAGGTTGAAATTTGTGAAACTCACCTCCACCCTGACTGACGGGTGGAGTCCTCTTTCACTTGGAGATAGCAACGGTATCGAAGTGCTCAAATCATAAAAAAAAGTCTGTACCATGCTGATACAGACTTTTTTTAAAATTTCTCTGATTAATAGCCTTTATAAAGAAACTATCTTAACTTTTCTTAGCGGTTGCCTTGTTGGAAGCTTTGGCTTGATCTGCCATCATTTTTTCAACCACAGCCAATGATTCTTTGGCTTGCGCTACATTTTCCTGTGCCAGTGAGGCAAAAATCTTTTTCGCTTCAGGCAAGTTTTGCGGCACGATATTGCCATTCACAAACATATTGCCCACTGCCATGAGTGCAGGAATATAACCCTTTTGCGCCAAGTTTTGAATGCTTTGCAGCCCTTGCTTAATTGGTGCTTCATCTTTGTTTTTAAAGCCTGTGCTAATTTCGTACAAGGCTTTTGCATGTATGGCTTGATAATGATCTTTGGCAATTAAAGGTTGTAATAGTTTTAAACCTTTTTGGTCAGATGCTGCCGTATTTTCCGAGAAATATAAAACGGCTAAATCGACTGTGGCATCATTAAAACCCTGATTGGATGCCGTCTGTAAATATTGTTTGGCTTTAGCAGCATCCTGTTTTAAACCCAGTGCGCCAGTAAGATAGTTTTTGCCTAAAACATAACTCGCAACAGGGTAGCCTTTTTGGGCAGATTGCTCATACAACTGAATGGCTTTCTTTTCATTTTTTGCTGTGCCTTGTCCAGTTTGTGTCAAATAGCCTAAGTTATACATGGCTTGCGCATTGCCTGTTTTGGCAAGCTTTTCTAATTCCTGATAGGCATCTTTAACCTTGTTGGCTTGCATTAATTGTTCAATTTTGGCAAAAGCAGGATCGGTTGGAATGTTACTATTTGCCATACTGATGCTGCTAGATAGGGCGATTGCACCCGCAATGAGTAGTTTTTTCATCATTTGAGTTGTACCTTGTTCTCTTTTACACATCATTCCGTTGATGTGCGTTTTGTTTTTACAGTGGTGCATTCATCATAAGTTGAAAAGTGTGAATGTAAATATAAAAAATGTGTACGAATGCTTTTTTTTTCATTGTCATTTGAAGGGAATCTTGCGACTCCCTTAACCTGAGCGGGTGGAATCTATTTTATTGCGGACGTGCAACATCGCCATTCAAATGTTCAGGCAAAGCCAATACTTGTACAGCTAACTCTTCCAAAGCACTTGGTTTGGCAACCACCAACGCTTTAAAACCTTCTGCAGTCGCTATGCTATTCACCACTTCCACATCATTATTCAGTTTGGCGGCAGGTGCAGGTGCTTCGCCTGAACCCTGAATTAAATGCAACCAATGTTTTGGTTTGGCTTTAAACCATAAACGTGCCACGACTTCCTGACCCAAATAACAGCCTTTGTCATAATGCACGCCATCTCGTTGATGCAAACGCAATTCCTGCGGTTGAAACACTTCTGCTGTTGAGGCTTGAATCCATGCCTGACCTGTTTCAATCGCTTGTAGTTGCCATGCGTTTAAATCAGTCACTTCAGCTGAAAATTCAGTTTGATTGCCCTGAATGGTTGGGTAAACCGTACCGATGGTTTCAAGCTGCATTTTTGAAAATGCACCAAACTTTTTAATGTGTTTGGCTAAATCTTCGGCTTGGTCGGCTGTGCTGATGATTTCAAAACATTCGGACGAGATTTTTTTAAGCCATAAACCAAACTGCACACGTCCTTTTAAACTACAAATAGCCGTATAACACGTTGTATTTTCAGCCAAAGCTTCGACATTGACGGTCACCTGACCTTGGAGAAATTTTTGTGCATCTACACCGTTTAAACTCAAAGCACAGAAAGCTAAATCGCGCATGAAAACCCTTTTCAGAATGAAATCTAAGACTAAAGAATGAGGTCAATTTTGCGCTATTTTTAGAAAAAATGCATTTTTCAGGCAAGAATTTTACTTGAAATGTAACTAATTATTGCAAAAACCACTATTTTTATATTTAAGTATATGAAATATATAAGATTTGGGAAATGGGTTTTTGGCAGCGTACAATGCTTTCGACGGGTGGAAACAATCATCCCATAAGATGTTGAGAACAATAGAGTAAGGGCGAATACCAGATGAATAACAACTACCGCAAACCGCTGCAAGGCACTCAGCTCGATTTTTATGACGTGCGTCAAGCCGTTGAAGATATCCAGCCAGGCGCCTATGCCAAACTTCCTTATACCTCAAAAGTACTTGCAGAGCAGTTGGTGCGCCGTTGTGATCCTGCAATTTTAGAACAATCTTTAAAACAGTTGATTGAACGTAAACAAGAGCATGATTTTCCGTGGTATCCAGCACGTGTGGTATGTCACGACATTTTAGGTCAAACCGCATTGGTAGATTTGGCAGGCTTGCGTGATGCGATTGCCGATCAAGGTGGTGATCCATCTAAAGTGAATCCTGTCGTACCTACCCAGTTAATTGTCGATCACTCTTTAGCTGTGGAATATGGCGGTTTTGACCCAGATGCATTCCGTAAAAACCGTGAAGTGGAAGATCGCCGTAATGAAGACCGTTTCCACTTTATTGAATGGACTAAAACTGCGTTTGAAAATGTAGATGTGATTCCTGCAGGTAACGGCATCATGCACCAGATTAATCTGGAAAAAATGTCTCCAGTGATTCAAAACCGTGAAGGTCTGGCATTTCCAGATACCTGCGTAGGTACAGACTCACATACGCCACATACTGATGCTTTGGGTGTCATTTCTGTAGGTGTGGGTGGTTTAGAAGCTGAAAACGTAATGTTGGGCCGTGCTTCTTGGATGCGTCTGCCAGATATTATTGGTGTGGAGTTAGTCGGTCAGCGTCAGGCGGGTATTACAGCAACTGACATCGTATTGGCTTTAACCGAGTTCTTGCGTAAAGAACGTGTGGTTGGTGCTTATTTAGAATTCTTTGGTGAAGGTGCAGACAGCATGTCGGTGGGTGATCGTGCCACGATTTCCAACATGACCCCTGAATATGGTGCAACTGCAGCGATGTTCTACATCGACCAAAACACCATCGACTATTTAACTTTGACTGGTCGTGAAGCAGAGCAGGTAAAACTGGTTGAAAACTATGCCAAAGAAATTGGTCTTTGGGCATCTGATATGACTCAGGCAGAGTATCCACGTGTGTTACGTTTTGATCTTTCAACGGTAACGCGTAACATTGCAGGCCCATCTAATCCGCATGCGCGTGTATCTACTGCAGACTTGAAAGAAAAAGGCATTGCAGGTGTAGTTGAGCAACGTAGCGATGGCTTAATGCCAGATGGTGCGATCATTATTGCGGCCATTACCTCTTGTACCAATACCTCAAACCCACGTAATACCGTAGCAGCAGGTTTATTGGCACGTAAAGCCAATGAATTAGGACTCGTGCGTAAGCCTTGGGTGAAATCATCATTTGCACCCGGTTCTAAAGCCGCTGCTTTATATTTAGAAGAAGCAGGCGTACTGAAAGATTTAGAAAAACTTGGCTTTGGTATTGTTGCCTATGCATGTACTACCTGTAATGGTATGTCTGGTGCATTAGACCCAGCGATTCAGCAAGAAATTATTGACCGTGACTTGTATGCGACTGCGGTGCTTTCAGGTAACCGTAACTTCGATGGTCGTATCCATCCGTATGCGAAACAAGCTTTCTTAGCATCTCCACCATTGGTTGTGGCTTATGCGATTGCGGGCACTATCCGTTTTGACATCGAAAAAGATGCATTAGGCACCGATCAAAATGGCAACCCAATTTACTTAAAAGATATTTGGCCATCTGATGCTGAAATTGATGCTTTGGTGAAAGAGTCAGTTAAACCTGAACAATTCCGCCAAGTGTATATCCCAATGTTTGATTTGGGTGAGTCAGAAAAATCTGAAAGTCCGCTATATGACTGGCGTCCACAAAGTACTTATATCCGTCGTCCGCCGTATTGGGAAGGTGCATTGGCTGCGCCACGTACTTTAGCCAATATGCGTCCGTTGGCAATTTTGGGCGATAACATCACCACAGACCATTTATCTCCATCGAATGCGATTATTTTAGACTCGGCAGCAGGGGAATATTTGGCAAAAATGGGCTTGCCAGAAGAAGATTTCAACTCTTATGCAACGCATCGCGGTGATCATTTGACTGCACAGCGTGCAACTTTGGCGAATCCGAAATTGTTTAATGAAATGGTGGTACGTTCAGACGGCACAATTAAGCAAGGTTCTAAAGCGCGTGTTGAGCCAGAAGGCGAAGTAATGCGTATGTGGGAAGCGATTGAAACTTATATGAACCGTAAGCAGCCGTTAATTATTATTGCGGGTGCAGATTATGGTCAGGGTTCAAGCCGTGACTGGGCTGCAAAAGGCGTGCGTCTTGCGGGTGTGGAAGCGATTGTGGCTGAAGGTTTTGAGCGTATTCACCGTACCAACTTGGTGGGTATGGGCGTATTGCCACTTGAGTTTAAAGCGGGTGTTAACCGTAAAACTTTAGGTTTGGATGGTACGGAACTTTATAGCGTGATTGGTAATATTGCGCCACGTTCGACTTTGACTTTGGTGATTGAGCGTTCAACGGATGATGGTAAAAACCAAACAATTGAAGTGCCAGTAACTTGTCGTTTAGATACCGAAGAAGAAGTATCTGTGTATGAGGCGGGCGGTGTATTGCAACGCTTTGCGCAGGATTTCTTGGAAGGGAATGTGGCTTGATGATGTTTTAAGAATCTTCTTTAATTTTTCTTCTTTAAAGAAATGTTAGAGAATGATTATTGTTGAGAAAAGACCTCATTGTTAAGTGAGGTCTTTTTTTTTGGAAGATGAATATATTGTGAATTAAACAGCAAACTCCTTGTAAACCTAACTTAATTTTCTAAAAAGTATCTTTCATTCAAAAAATCAGCAGTTATCAAAAACAATAAAATTTAAAAGTAGAAGTTTATTTGGTTGAAAAACACCCAATAAATACCTATCATAAGATATGTATCAAAAACGATGGAGTAGCCCAATGACTACCGCAAAAGTTTTTATGACAGGACGAAGTCAAGCCATTCGATTGCCTAAAGAATTTCGCTTTGAAGGCAAAGAAGTTGAAATCTTTCGTCGTGGTGATGAAGTGATTCTTCGTGAAAAACCAGTCACGGTAGATCGGTTATTTAAAGCGTTATCCCAAATGCCAAATGACTTTTATGCAGATGAAAGAGAAGATCTGCCGCCTCAAGAACGGGAAATGTTCTAATGCAAGTACAATATTTATTAGATACAAATATTTGTATTTACATTATTAAATACCAAACTGAAATTGTGCGTCAGTATTTTGAAAAACATCTTCCGCATCGAAATATATTAATTTCTGTCATTACGTTGGGAGAATTACGTTTTGGTGCAGAAAAAAGTCAACATAAAGAAAAGGCTTTAAAAGTCATAGATGAATTAACATCAATGATTCAAGTGGTTGAATTGGATGAAAATGTTGCACACCATTATGCAGAAATACGCCAGAACTTTGCATCTAAGGGGCAGATCATTGGCGCAAATGACTTATGGTTAGCAGCACATGCACGTGCAAATCATTGGGTCATGGTCACCAATAACGAAAAAGAATTTACTCGTGTCGATGGATTAAAAGTCGAAAACTGGGTATCTAATCCTTTGTAATTGAGTTAGATTTTTTATAAAAATCATCCTTCGCCCAACTGCCCTCATCACCCGTCAAAATGGACAATAGACAATCATCACAGAATAGATATACTGGATTGACCATTTCTAAACCACACGGAGAACAAAGATGGTAACTGCAGGTGATAAACCAGGAACAGGCTTCTATTTTTGTGTCCAATGCGGGCATCGCGTTTACTTAGAAATTGGTACAGACCGTCTACCACCGTGTACCAAATGCCATGGCACCGAATATAACAACAAGGTTGCCTAAGCTACACGACTTAAAACAGCTGATCCTGTTTTTAATCTAAAGCCCTATCACCCGATGGGGCTTTTTGCTATTTTACCTAAAGAAAACCCAAGGCAATGAGGTACAACATGGAAACAATACTCGGTTTATGTGTCGGCATTGGGCTAAGTGCTGCCAGTGGTTTTCGGGTTTTTGTGCCTTTGCTGGTCATGAGTGTTGCGGCGCTCATGGGTTGGTTTGAACCTTTAAAAGGTTTTGAATGGTTGGCGATGCCTGCTGTTTGTCTAGCTTTGACCGTGGCAACAATCAGTGAAATTGCTGCGTATTATGTGCCGTGGGTCGATAATTTGCTCGACACTGTTGCAACGCCTGCCGCCATGATTGCAGGTACACTCACCACAATGGCTGTAAGCAGTGGCGAAATGTCGCAATTTGCCAGTTGGGCTTCGGCCATTATTGTCGGTGGCGGTACAGCGGGTGTGGTGCAAATGAGTACAGTTGCGGCACGTGGCGTATCAACCGCAACCACAGGCGGTGTTGCTAATCCTGTAATTTCAACAGGAGAGTGGATTGGGGCTGCCGTACTTTCAGTGTTGTCTTTCATTGTGCCTATATTGGTGGTTTTTGTAGTGCTACTGACCTTAATTTGGGCAATTCGCTGGATTCGAGGCAAAAAGAAAGTTGTTGAATCCTCCACATAGATTTTTGGTCAGTTTGAAAACATTTGAAAATAATCATGGTAATAAATTCAATATTTAAGCTTTATTTGATGATTTAAATGCATAAAAAATGTCTATTTGGGAAATTTTTTAAAATATGACTTAAAAAGTGATAAAAATTTTAAAAATTAATCAAAATAAAATCATTTCGGGGAAACAATCCCATCCTCAAATCACTACTATATATCTCAAGGGTGTGATGGGGATCGAAAAGAGTAGATTGCTACCAGTTGCGTACAACGTGCGTGTAGTACTTACCCAAAAGGTCTCGATTCGGCTTAGGACGCTATAAACCAGAAGTTTATAGGCTATAAGATCATGGCTTATCCAGCATGATAGTTGAAGTAAACCACAGTTGTTTTCCCTAACACCCTAAAGAATATTGTTAAAAATATAAAAAACAAAACAAGATCAAGAAATAAAATTATCAAAAAATAAAGACTTAAATGAATTTTAAACCATCTTTCCGCTACAAAACTCCCATCAAGTTTTTCGTTTAAATCTGTTAATTTGTAATGATCATCCACATCTAATTAGGTGGGATATGAGTGTTGATTACGATTTTTGGTGTCGTTTATTACTGACCTGCGCACTGATTAACTATACCATTTTAATGCTGTGGCTTGTGGTGGTGATTTTCGCGCATGACTGGCTTCGACAGTTACATGGCAGATGGTTTAAACTGTCAGATGCAAGTTTTGATGCCATTCATTATGGCGGCATGGCAGTCTATAAAATTGGGGTATTGCTATTGAATATCGCGCCACTTATCGCGCTGTACATGATGCGATCTTGATTTAGAACTCTATAAACAAGCATCGAAAAGCATAGAAACAACCGCTTTAAACAGTACATTAAAAACACACGGTCATCGAAATAGAGGCGAAAAGCCCGCAATTTAAGGAGTTGGTAAACATGAATCAATTTAAACCTGCACTGATTTTAGGCGGTCTAATTTGTTTGGGGATGGTGCTGGCGGGTTGGATTTTAGGCAATAGCGCACTTAAAATTAAACAATATGAGCGTGTAGTTTCAGTCAAAGGTTTGTCTGAACGTGAAGTAAAAGCCAATGTAGCCGTGTGGCCCATTCGTTTTAGCGCAGCCAGTCAAGATTTGGCTGCTTTATATGACACCATGCAAAGCCAGACTGCACAAATTCAAAACTTTTTGAAAAATGAAGGTTTTGCTGCGGAAGAAATTACCATTGCTGCACCCGTGATTACCGATAAATACGCCCAGCAATATGGTGGAGATGGTAATGTTGCCTTGCGTTATACTGCGCATCAAACCATTACGGTGTATACCAAAAGTATAGATAAAGTCCGAAGTGCGCAAAGTCGTCTGGTTGATTTAGGCAAGAATGGTATTGCCTTTGGCGGTGAGGATTACGGGCAACGCACCGAATATTTATATACGCAACTAAATGACATCAAACCTGCCATGATTGAGCAAGCCACACAAAATGCCCGCAGTGTTGCAGAAAAATTTGCTGCAGATTCTGACAGTCGTTTAGGCAAAATTAAATCGGCCAATCAGGGCGTATTTAGTATTGAAGACCGTGACAGCAACACGCCATATTTGAAAAAAGTACGTGTGGTGTCTACGGTGGAATACTATTTAGCAGACTAAGTTTGGCAGACTAAGTTTCGCAGACTAAGTTTGACAGATTAAGCTTGGCAGACTCAGCCAATTTAAAATCTAAATCTTTACACTAAAAAGTACATCGCCCGACTGAATTGACAGTTTGGGCTGTGCTTGATATTTTGCCCGCACCGCTTTGCATGCTGTATGTTCATGGCTTTAAACGACAACTTTATTTATGCACCTCCACAAGAACCCTTAGTGATTGTCTATGAAGATGACGATTTATTGGTGATTGATAAGCCCGCAGGTTTATTGTCGGTGCCTGGGCGTTTGCCCGAACATCAGGACAGCGCATATTTAAGAGTACTCGCAGATTATCCTCAGGCAAAAATTGCCCATCGTTTAGATATGGCGACCTCAGGTATTCTCATGTTTGCCAAGCATCGTGATGCAGAAGTCGCATTGAGTAAAATGTTTCAGGCGCGAACAGTAGAAAAAAACTACATTGCTTTAATTCAAGGCAAACTTGAAGGTGAGGGCAGTGTCGATGTGCCTTTAATTACCGATTGGGAAAACCGTCCACGCCAAATTGTGCATTTCGATTTAGGCAAGCCTGCGCAAACGCTGTATCAGGCTTTGGAATATTGTGCGGTTGAAGATATTACCCGTGTATTGCTCACCCCGATTACAGGGCGCTCACATCAGTTACGAGTACACATGCAATATATTGGACATCCCATTACAGGCGATAAGTTATATCATCCTGAACCGAAAAAAAGCACTTTAGGTCGGATGGCGCTGCATGCCAGTTATTTGGCTTTCACGCAACCTTTAAGCCAAGTTCCTGTTGCAATTCGAGCACAGCTTCCTTTTTAGAGATTTTGGGATTCAATTTTTCTAACAGGCGAATATTTTTCAATTTTTTTGTGAAAATACTCAAAAATTGGGATAGTCTTCGTGCCGCTAACTCGCTAACGTATCTTTAGAGCTATCGTTATTCATTTGCCTTGGCATAAATGAAGGAAGTGAATAACTCGCTGTTTTAAAATTTTGTGTTTTTGAGTGTGGTGGGCTGTCAAAGCGGGTTAGAAAGCGTCTTTAAAACTGAAGATGACTTTTTAAAATATGGCAGACCAATGCGGTGGGAGAAGTTATATGCTGTATATATTGGGTGCAATCATTATTGTTTTGGTGGTGATTATTTTTTGGCAATCTCAGCGCCGCCGTGAGTTGTCTGCCAGCATTCAATCTTTACAAAGTAATTTAGACCGCACTCGCTCCAATTTAGCGTCCGATGAGTTGGAAAGTAATGAATTAGAGCATCAGCTGACTGTGCTACGCATCGAAATAGGCAGTTTAAAAGGTCGTTTAGAAACCTTGCAGCACTATCAACATATTTTAGACGTTGAGCAATATGTATTAGAACGTCGCCAACAAGTAGAAATGTTTGTAGAAATGATTAAATCCGAAGCGGAAAATACGCGGGAGCAGTGCAAGCAACAAGTTGAAAAAGTTCGAGATTTTTTAGCCGAGCATGAGCAAAAAACCAAAGCCAAAACGCTTAAAACAGCACAAGATCAATTGGGTGCTTTTTATAACTTGGTTGAAGAACGTCAGCAACTCGAACAGATTATGACCGCGCTGTATCATAAAATTGAACATCATACGCCTGCTTTTCAGTTGCCTGCACAGCAGCTATTGGATGATCTGATTGAAGGTTATGGCTATAGTGATGTAGCACAACACCTGCAGCAAGTACGACACAAGATTCAAGATGCGGTCAAAAATCAAGAAGTTGCGCATTGTGCTTTTGTCGATGAGCAACGCCGTCTAGCGGCAGTGACTTTGCTGGCTCAAGCATTTAATAGTAAAGCAGATTTATATTTGGCGCAGCTGACTGAACATAATCTGGCTGAATCGCTTCAAGCTTTGCAGGATGATTTTACTTTGCTGAATCATTATGCGGCTGCATTTGGACACGCAAAAATTCTAGACTCTTACTTAACACTTCGACAAGAAGAATTAAAGTTTGCTGCTTTACTGTTGGCATTTAAACAGGAAAGCATCTTGTCAGATGCCACAAATTAAACTGGCTGCAAATGCTTAAAGCAATTGTAGTGTCATGTAAAAGCAAGCTTCTGGGTAATTCAGACTAAAGTCAGTGTAAAACGAGATGAAAATTGAGTCCTTCGGGCAAATTTGTGCTATGTTGAATTCACTATTTTGTCACTTGCCAGATATATATTGGCTAAAAAGATAACAAGGATATTCGCATGACACGTGACTATGAACAATTCCCTGATG
Source organism: Acinetobacter sp. YH12136 (assembly GCF_013418545.1). Taxonomy (NCBI): domain Bacteria; kingdom Pseudomonadati; phylum Pseudomonadota; class Gammaproteobacteria; order Moraxellales; family Moraxellaceae; genus Acinetobacter; species Acinetobacter sp. YH12136. Next base: position 253,801 of record NZ_VPBV01000001.1, on the reverse strand, counting down.
ATGATAATGGCAATGTACTTTGGCAAATGCATGAAGATGGGGATGACCTGACAGAGCCACATGAGATTGAGTACTCCATCGCTTTTACCACACAAGAACAAGCTGAAAAATGTGCTTTGTATTTGTTGGCCGAAGAACAAAAAATTTCATTATTCCAAGATGAAGAATCTGACGCAGTTGAATGGATCATTACCATTTATGTTTACATGGAACCAGAGTATTCAGACATTGTCGATTTAGAGCAATGGTTCAGCAAAATTGCTGAAGAACATGGCGGTGAATACGATGGCTGGGGCTGTATGGCTTACGTCTACGATGATGAAGACGAAGACGATTACGAAGATTAAATCGGGTATCTGAAAAGCATGTGTTGATCACATGCTTTTTTATTTGTGATACATAATCTGCTGCCTAAAACTTTGGCGCTGATGACGTCATCATAAAAGATGCAGAGGTGCAAATATGGATATTGCAATGAAACGCGCTTATCTTGAAGCGACTCAGGCAGATGGAACACGGGTGCTGGTTGATCGCTTATGGCCGCGTGGTGTGAGTAAAGAACGCGCTCGTATTGACTTATGGCCCAAAGAAATTACGCCTTCGACTGGGCTGCGTAAATGGTATCATCAAAACCCTGAACAACATTGGGATGAGTTTCAGCAGCGTTATATAGCTGAATTAGCAGAGCAAGAAGAGGCTTTACAGGCGTTGTGTGAACTGGCACAGCAGCAAAAAATCACTCTGGTCACAGCAGCTAAAGATGAGCAGCACAATCATGTAGTGGTATTAAAACGCGTGATGCTGCAACGCTTAGCACAGTCCAATTAAAGAGTTTTATTTGATTATCCTTGTGCTTTATAAGGATTTTAAGTTTATGAAAATTCAGTAAAAAATGCTATAATATAGTTTTTGAGGTTTTTTATGTCTTTGCCAAATTGCCCAAAATGCCAATCAGAATACACTTACCAAGATGGCGACCTACTGATTTGTCCTGAATGCTCACATGAGTGGAAAGAAGGGGAACAGCTAGAAGAAACTGCTGCTGTGATTAAAGATGCAAACGGCAACGTGTTGGCAGATGGCGACACGGTAACTGTGATTAAAGACCTGAAGATTAAAGGTTCTTCGGCTGCTGTAAAAGTGGGAACGAAAGTGAAAAATATTCGCTTAATTCCAGATGCAGCAGATGGTCATGACATTGATTGTAAGATTGATGGCATGGGGGCTATGAAATTAAAATCTGAATATGTGAAAAAAGCTTAAGTTTAAGCAGATTTCAACAGCGCAGGCGACTTGAGTTGCCTGCGCTTTTTTATGGAGTTTATAAAAGTATTTTAGTATTCAAATTGAGCAACAATAACTTTAAGAGTGTACAAAATTAATACTGTTTTCTTGTGCCTAAGTCCTTTATATTTTAAGTGAAAAGAATAATTTTTAGGCAGTTTAAAGCCTAGCATCATTCAACAACACACTTCACCACTCATAAGAAAACTGGGGGCAAGTATGTCAGGATGGTTTGAGATTTCACAAGCAAGCAATGGTCAGTACCGCTTTGTACTTAAAGCTGGGAATGGCGAAATTATCTTAACCAGTGAACAGTATAAGGCGAAAGCATCGGCAAAAAATGGCATCGCTTCGGTACAAAAGAACAGTCAGGATGATGGGCGTTATGATCGACTGACATCTAAGAATGATAAGCCGTATTTTAATTTAAAAGCTGCCAACCATCAGATTATTGGTACGAGTCAGCTCTATACTTCTGAGCAATCACGTGACAAAGGCATTGAGTCGGTGAAAACCAATGGCGCAAGCACCACGGTCAAGGATTTAACGCAGGAATCGTAATCTTTTGCATTAAATCTTGATGTTAAATTGCATTAGAAAAGCATGCTCTGGCGTGCTTTTTTATTGAGCTAAGTAGGCAAGGTGTTAAATCTAGCCTTGATTAAGCCGTTGAATCACAGATGACAATTTCAGGAGTTGCGAAGATTATGAATTTCAAATGCAATCTAAAAATATTACTGGCGATCAGTGGTTTATTCGGTAGTGTTGGTATTTTTGCAGCACCGATCACTGCTGAAAAAACGATTGCTTCAAGCCAGCCGACTGCTTTGCAAGGACTGTATTTTCAGCATCAAGATTGGGAGTTGGCCTGTGATAATACAGGAACCTGCCGTGCCGCAGGCTACCAAAGCGATGATGATTTTGAACAACCGATCAGTATGTTATTGACCCGTCAAGCAGGTGCAAAGAGTGCTGTACAAGGGCAATTGCAAATTCAAGAAGATATTGCTCAAGCGACTTTATTTTTAAATGGACGCACTTTGCAACAATTAAACTTTCATGAAAGTATCGCCAATTTATCTGCTGCCAGTGTGCAAAAGCTGTTGGCGCAGGCGCGTCAGCATGTCGTGATCGAGTTAAAACATGGTCAACAACGCTGGAAATTGTCTGATGCAGGCATGAGTGCAGTGTTGCTAAAAATGGATGAATTTCAAAAACGTGTGGGTACAGACTCCGCAATATTGGCAAAAGGCAATCAAGCATCCACGCAGGTCTTAAAAGCGCAAGCGATGCCTAAAATTAACATTCTCATGCAGCCTCAACACCGAACCGCCAAAGCACAGGTGCTTACCGCGGCCAGTGCAGAAAAGTTATATCCAATTTTACAAAAAACCGTAGATCGTGAAGATTGTTATATGCTGTTTGAACCTGAACAAGCAGAACAGCAGATTCATACTTATCCCTTAAATCAAGATAGCGTGTTGGTTGAGGCAAGTTGTTGGCGAGGGGCTTATAATTGGGGTGTGGCTTATTGGGTTATGGATAAAAAACTGCAAAAGATACAGCAATTTGTAACTGATTCTGCTTCAGAATTTAGCAATGGACAGATTTTTGCCTATCAAAAAGGGCGTGGAATTGGCGATTGTTTCAGTCAAATTGAGTGGGCGTGGAATGGTCAGCAGTTTGTCAAAAGCTATCAATTCGATGCAGGACAATGCAAAGGTTTTGCAGGCAGTGCATGGGAAATGCCAAGCTTTGTCAGTAAGCTTGAATAGATAATGTCCACCAATAAAAGCTGAAATTTTTTAGATAAATCTTAAGTCTGATAGATTCACTGTTTAAGTCGTGTGCGCGACTAATTTTTCAATGATTTCATCCAGCTTTTTCAGACGCTTGATTTCATCCCACAAAGCTTTGGCTTCGGGATAATGTTTCGACATCATGCCGAGCCATTGTTTATAACGTCCCAGCATCCCAATTTCTGTTTTGGCAGGGCCGTGAATAAAGCGAATTTGTAGTTGCAGCAAATCTTGCCAACTCAGCAAAGGCAGGTCTGAATTTTGACGAATACATTGGGTCAAATCTGGGGTGGTGACCGCACCACGACCAATCATCAAATCTTCACAGCCCGATTCTAACTGGCATTGTTTGGCATCGGCATTGTTCCAAATTTCACCATTGGCGATGACGTTAATCTTTAATGCTTCACGAATAGGGCGTAGTTGATCCCAAAAGGCAGGCGGTGTATAGCCATCGGCTTTGGTACGCGCATGCACCGTGACCCATGCTGCGCCTGCATCTTCAATGGCGTGCGCATTTTCCAGCATGAAGTTCCGATCCATATAACCTAAACGCATTTTGGCGGAAACAGGTATGTGGGCAGGCACAGCATCACGCACGGCTTTGACCAGCTCATAAACCACTTCGGGTTCATCGAGTAAGACTGAACCACCCCGATGCCGATTGACCGTTTTGGCAGGGCAGCCAAAGTTCATATCAATCGCAGGTGCACCCATCGCCGCAACTTTAGCTGCATTGGTGGCTAACATATCAGGGTTATTTCCCAAAAATTGCACATGTACAGGCGTGCCTGCAGCGGTTTTACCGTTGGTGAGTAGTTCTGGGCAATAAGTATGATAGATATGGTCTGGTAAAATGCTATCTGTGACCCGAATAAACTCTGTCACACACCAGTCAAAACTACCTACAGACGTGAGCACATCACGCATGATGGGGTCGGTTAAGCCTTCCATGGGTGCAAGAATCAGTTTCACAGGATGCTACCAGCTCAAACAAAAGTGGAGTTATACGTTTTTTTATGGAGGATGTCTAGGAAATGGCTTGGAATTGATGCGGTCTTCACAAGGACTTTAATATTTCTGTTCTCTATCTGCTCTCGGCATAAATAGATTAACTCGTTCGCTCTGATCATTGTAAAAGTGTAATCAACTCACTTCCCCAAAATCATTTCCAACACAAACTTAGAACCAATAAAACCGAGCGCCAATAAAAAGAAACCAATAATGGTAAAGCGAATCGCTTTTTGACCACGCCAACCAAACTTGTAGCGTCCAAGTAGTAATGCACCATAGACAAACCACGAAATAATACTAAACGCCGTTTTATGCGCTAAATGCTGTGCAAAGAAATGTTCTACTGTAAAGAAACCAAAGCCTAATGCGACAGTCAGTAGGGCAAAACCTGCGATTAGCATATCAAACAGCAAAGATTCCATATCTTGCAAAGAGGGCAGTAAATTGACCCAAACTCGACGCTTTTGTTTATTTTTCAGTTCGCGGTTCTGAAACCACATTAACACCGCATGAATGGTCGCCATGAGCAATACAGCATAGGCCGCTAGCGACAAAATAATATGAATGTCTAAGCCAATCGAATTTTTGCTAATAAATAAATTATGCTGACTGAATGAAAAGCCTGCAATTAAACCCGCAGCAGCCACAGGAATACCAATCAAATTCAGTGCAATCACAGGACGGTAACTACTGAACAATAAGCTCAGCAATAACATCAGACCTGAAGTAAATGACATCAGATTAAACACGTTGTAATTGACACCCATTGGCGTCAGCATATCGTTATATAACACCGCAGCATGCAGCACTAAGCCCAAACTGAGCAGAGAGCGAATAAACCAGTGATTTGGCGCACGTTTAGACATTAAATGAGAAAATAAATACCAAAAAGAGCTGGTATAAGCGATTAATGCTAAAATCGTATAAACCAAGGGGAGACTGATCATGTCAAACCTTTTTCAGGATGATGAATATTCATTTATATAAATTCGATGAGAACTACAGTATCCTATAGCATCTTGTGCATAAATTTTCTATTTTAAAGAAACATTTTTTTGCTAATGGCTATTTTAAGCGGAATTTGCAATGTTTGATACCTTAACAGAACGACTCACGCAGAGTTTAAGAAATGTTACTGGCTCAGGGCAGCTAACCGAAGACAATATTAAAGATACGTTACGTGAAGTACGTATGGCACTTCTTGAAGCCGATGTGGCGTTACCTGTAACTCGTGAATTCATCGCGAAAGTTAAGGAAGAGGCATTGGGTCAGGAAGTGATGACTCAGTTATCCCCTGGTCAGGCGTTCGTCAAAATTGTCTATGACGAACTCACAAAAATGATGGGCGAGGCCAATGAAAGCCTTGACCTTGCTGCCAAGCCACCGGTTGTGGTGTTATTGGCAGGTTTGCAGGGTGCGGGTAAAACCACCACTGCAGCAAAATTGGCACGTTTCTTACAAGAACGTCAAAAGAAAAAAGTGGCGATGGTGTCTGCCGACGTTTACCGTCCTGCGGCAATTAAACAGCTACAAACGGTTGCAGGCGAAGTTGGCGCAATTTTCTTTGACTCAAATGCCAATGAAAACCCTGTCGATATTGCCAACCGTGCCATCGAACAGGCAAAAATTCAGTTTGCTGATGTGTTAATTGTCGATACTGCAGGTCGTTTGCACGTCGATGATGACATGATGGATGAAATCAAGGCATTACATTCAGCGATTAAACCGACTGAAACCTTGTTCGTGGTCGATGCCATGACGGGTCAGGATGCGGCAAATACAGCCAAAGCCTTTAATGATGCCTTGCCATTAACAGGTGTAATCCTTACTAAAACTGATGGTGATGCGCGCGGTGGTGCAGCACTTTCAGTTCGTGCGATTACGGGTAAACCAATTAAATTCTTGGGGATGGGTGAAAAACTCGATGCCCTAGAGCCATTCCACCCAGAACGTGTTGCACAACGTATTTTGGGCATGGGTGACGTGCTGTCTTTGGTCGAAGAAGTTGAACGTAAAATCGACAAAGAAAAAGCCGAAAAAATGGCGAAAAAACTGCAAAAAGGCGGCAGCTTCAACTTTGAAGATATGCTGATGCAGTTTGAACAAATGAATAAAATGGGCGGCATGATGGGCTTCTTAGACAAGTTGCCTGGCATGAGCAACTCAGGTATTCAAGATGCAATTGCGCAAGCCAATCCTGAAAAGCAAGTGAAAAAGATGGAAGCGATTATCCAGTCGATGACCATCAAAGAGCGTCGTAACCCAGACCTGATGAATCCAAGCCGTAAAAAACGTATTGCTGCGGGTTGTGGTATGGATGTGTCAGAAGTGAATAAGTTGATCAAGCAACATGCACAAATGGCAAAAATGATGAAAAAATTTGCCAATCCATCGGGCATGGCAAAAATGATGCGTTCACTGGGCGGTTTACAAAAGCAATTCAGTGGCGGCGGTATGGGGCCATTGTTTGGTGGCAACGACCCAACCAAGAAATAATTGTTAAAAACATCTTAGAATCAAAGTGTTAAAAAAGCAGGCGCATAAAAATGCGCCTGCTTTTTTGTTGTTCTTTATTCGTAGATGACAGCTACACCGAAAGATTTATCAGCGTAGATGGAGCAATGTTTGGTTTTTAGTGCACTTCATGGGTTGCATATTGAATATAACGCTGCAAACCTTTGAGCAATAAATCTTGCTCGACTTGCGGTTGATATTGCTGCAAGAATTTGGCAAACAGCGGTGCATCGCCACCCGTTAAAATCAGTTTACGTGGTAACTGTCGAATTACATGCTCAATGGTGCTGAGCAAGCCGAGTAAAATACCATGATGAACAGCATCAATGGTGCTGCGTCCTGGGGTGAGTTCATCAAATGCAGCATCGGGAATTTTAATGCCTTTGGTGTTTTGAATCAGTGCATCACGTTGCAAATATAAATTCGGTAAAATATAGCCGCCTAAATGCGTCAGTCCATCCGCCAAATCAATAGTCAGCGCCGTACCACAACTAATGACACAATAATTTTCTTGTGGGTCATTTGCCACGGCAAGCACTTGCAACCAGCGGTCTATCCCCAATTGTTGAATATCATATTCACAATGCAAACCTGCATAATCTGCATGCACTTTGGCATAAATCACAGGCACATTCAGGGTTTTTAAAATCAAGTGAATGCGTTGATTATTCTTCTGATCTTGTACCGATGACACGCCTACTTTATGCACATTCAGACTTTTAAAGTGTTGAATCAAACCCAGCAACAAATCGGCAGGAGATTGCAAATGCAATTCTGCTTCATGTTCGATGATGCGGTCTTGTTCTGTGACCCAATATTTCAGGCGGGTGTTACCAATATCTAGCCATAAATTTTTCATGAAGATGACTCGGCATGATCGATAGGGCGTAAACGTCCCTGATAAAAAACTTCAAGCCCTTGTGCCGTTTCAATTTGCACTGCGCCATCATCCTGAATGCCTAAAAAAGTACCCTGACAAGTACCTTTAAAATGTTCAAATTCAACTTGTTGTTGCATAAATGCGGCATGATGATTGAAGCGAGATGCCAAATTATAGCAATCGTGATTAAACCAGTCGCAGGCTTGTTGAATGGCAAGATAAAGCTCTGCGATCAGGCGCACACGATCAATAGATACCAAACCCAGTTCGGTTAAAGATGTGGTTTTTTGATCAATAACTGCTGAGCTGACAGGTGCAAGATTAAGCCCAACCCCAACAATGACTTGCTGTGCAGAAATTGGCTCAATTAAGATGCCGCCCCATTTGCCTTGCGGGCTGTATAAGTCATTTGGCCATTTTACTTGTAGATTCAGCGCCTGTAGACTCGGCATTTGCAAGATATTTAACGCAATTTCTAAAGCCAAACGCCCATTTACAGGTGTTCGTAAATTTAGCAATGTGCTTAAATAGATGTTCCCTTCGGGTGATACCCATTGCCGTTGACGTTGTCCTCGACCATGCGTTTGTCTGGTACTGCATACCAAGACACTCTGCACACCTTTTTGTGCAATTTCCCGTACATCATCATTGGTGGAAGTGGTAATCGGCTTCAGGATGAGTACTTCTGGAAGCTGTCCTGCTTCTGTGAGTTGTTGTTGCAGTTGTCGGGTTTCTACATCCATACGAATTTACAAATAGTGGAATATATTTATGGAGTTAATCATATATTTATTGATTGGTGCAATTGCTGGATTTGCAGCAGGGCTGTTTGGCGTGGGCGGCGGCTTAATTATTGTGCCAATTTTATATATTGTGTTCACTCAACTCAATTATGACCCATCGGTGTTAATGCACATGGCGGTGGGGACATCATTGGCAACCATTATTGTAACTTCGATCAGCTCAGTTACGGCACACCATAAAAAAGGTGCGGTGATGTGGCCTGTATTTCGTAATCTTGCGCCTGGTTTAATTGTGGGTGCATTTGTTGGTGCAGGTATTGCCGATTTCCTTTCGGGGCAAGGCTTACAATTATTAATTGGCGGTTTTGCACTGTGGGTGGCTTTTAAGATGTTTAGAGGCGCAAATATTGCGGTTGATCCTTCACATCATTTGCCTTCAACTGCAAAGCAAGTCATGGCGGGCGGTGGGATTGGCATTGCCTCTGCAATTTTTGGGATTGGCGGTGGCAGTTTAACAGTGCCGTACTTAAACCGTTACGGCGTGGTCATGCAAAAAGCGGTAGCAACCTCAGCCGCTTGTGGTTTGCCAATTGCGGTGGCGGGCGCATTAGGCTTTATGTGGTTTGGTAAGCAAGCCGAAGTTGCAGTACCCAATACCATTGGTTATATCCACATTTATGCATTTATAGGCATTAGTGTGATGAGCTTTATTACTGCCAAAGTTGGTGCGAAAGTGGCACATTTGTTATCGCCAGCGATGTTGAAAAAATGTTTTGCCTGCTTGCTGACCACCGTTGGCTGTTATTTTGTATATCAGGGTATGCGAGTATTTTTCTAAGTTGAGTCGCTATTTTCTTTGTTTTAAGCCATGTAAAATTGGCTCTAGCGCCATGAAATTGTCGGACAATGTCATGGCGTTGTGATCTGTTTCGCAGTAAAAAGAAAGATGCTTGTATCGGAGCTATGCTTGCAGTCGAAGGATGATCCTGAGATGTCTTAAATGAGAGTAGCTCCGAATTTTCATCACTGCATCTTATAAAAACAAGATAGGAACAGTATGCAACAACAAGAATCAGAAAGTTTATCGGAACAAATTGCCCGACACATCGCAGAACAGATTATTAGCGGTGATTTGGTTGAAGGTGAGCGTATTCAGGAATTGCGCATCGCCAAAGAACTGGACGTGAGTCGTGGTTCGGTACGTGAAGCGCTGTTGTTATTGCAACGTACTCATCTGATTGAAATTTTTCCACGTCGTGGTGCAATGGTGACAGAAATGTCGGCACAGCAAGTCCGTGCTTTGTTTGACAGTAGCAGTTTGTTATTGGGTTATATTGTGCAGCGTATTGCTGACACGTGGCGCGTACATGAAGCCGAAGCCTTACAACAACTTTTGCTGCAACTGGCAGAGCAATGTCGCTTGGGCAATACCGAAAAATTTTATGATTTAATTTTTCAATATCTGGCGCGGCAGCCTGATATGGTGGGAAATTTATATTTAATGAAGTTCTATCAAGAGTTATTGCCATCGTTAAGACGCAGTTACTTTTTGACCTTAAATACTTCGCGTCGGGAGTTACAAGAATCTTTTGAATTATTTAAACTGGTGAGTGATGCAATTTTAAGCAGAAAATCACAACAAGCCACTTTATTTATGGAAGATTTTTGCCGACACTTGCGCAACTTGGTGTTGGAATCTCTGACCCGTATGAAACAGATCGAGCTTGCATGGGCAAGACGTTCACGCCGTTAATTGGGACATTATGCGTTTAAGCAGTTTAAAACTTTCTGGCTTCAAATCTTTTGCCGACAGTACGACCTTACATTTTAAAGCCAACCGTACCGCTGTGGTGGGGCCGAATGGTTGTGGTAAATCCAATGTGATTGACGCCATTCGTTGGGTGATGGGCGAATCTAGTGCGCGCCAGTTGCGTGGCGGCAGTATGCAGGATGTAATTTTCACAGGAACTGCCAAACGCAAACCTGTAGGTGTAGCCAGTGTTGAACTGCGTTTTGATAATACCTATGGCAAATTGGGCGGTGCTTATAACGCCTATAATGAACTGTCGGTACGTCGGCAGGTCAACCGTGATGGTAAGTCTGAATATTTTTTAAATGGAACCAAGTGTCGTCGTCGTGACATCACCGATATTTTTCTGGGTACAGGTTTAGGCCCGCGTTCTTATGCAATTATTGAACAGGGCATGATTAATCGTTTGGTTGATGCTAAACCTGAAGAAATGCGGGTGTTTATTGAAGAAGCGGCAGGCGTGTCACGTTATCAGGCGCGTCGTCGTGAAACCATGCTGCATTTGGATCACACCACGCAGAATCTGGCGCGTTTGGAAGATATTGCTTCAGAACTAAAATCGCAATTAAAAACCTTAAAACGTCAGTCAGAAACAGCAATTCAATACAAAGCGCTTGAGAGCGAAATTCGCACCATTAAAGTCGAAGTGTTGTCTTTTCAGTGTGAACAAAGTGCACGTTTACAGCAAGAATATACCCTGAGTATGAATGAGTTAGGGGAAAGTTTTAAATTGGTGCGCTCTGAGCTGACCACTTTGGAACATGACTTAACTGCGACCAGTGAGTTGTTTCAGCGTTTGATTCAGCAATCGACACCGCTACAGCAAGAATGGCAACAGGCAGAAAAGAAACTGGCTGAACTGAAAATGACTTTGGAACAAAAACAAAGTTTGTTTCAGCAAAATACCGCGACTTTATCGCAGCTTGAACAACAAAAAGCACAAACCAAAGAGCGTTTGCAGTTGATTGAATTGCAGCTAGAGAGTTTGGTCGATCAGCAAGAAAACCAACAGGAAAATCTACAGCAGCAAGATCATTTGGCGCAGCAGCAGAGCCAGCAATTTCAGGATTTAAAAGCACAGCAACAAACCCAAGCTGCACAATATGCCCAAGTCAAAGCGCAAGTAGAACAGCAACAACAAAAGCATGTGCACATGCAGGCGCAAAGTGAGCAGTTAGCCAAAAATATCAGCCGTATTGAACAGCAAAAACAAACCCTGACACAGCAGTTTGCACAAATTCAGCCGCAAGATCAGCAAGAGGGAATGCAACAACTGCAAGACGAAAAGACCCGCTTGCAGGCTGAAATGCTAACACTAGAACAGAATATTCAAGACAGCACTCAGCAACTCGCCACGTTGCAGACCAACTATAATGAGCACAAAGCACAGTGTGTGACCTTAAAATCTGAGATTCAGATTTTGCAGTCAGAACAGAAAAACCTCAATCAATTGCTCATTAAGCAAAGTCCAAAAGCCCAAACCGATGTGGTGCAGTTGATGCAAGTATTACAACTTGCAGATGTGGCGAAACCACATGCCAATTTAATTGAAAAGTTCTTGGCTAAATGGTTATCTGCGCAGGTGGTAGAAGCAGATATTGAATTTCAGGACAGCCGCGCACGTCAGCTAAAAATTCATTTGGCTGTAGATTCAAAAACATCAAAAATACAGCTTTCGGGGTGTGAGTCGCTCAGTGACTGGATTGCTTCACCGCAAAGTAGCTTGTGGCAAAGTGTCGCAATTATAGAAAGTTTATCGCAGGCTTTGGCATTGCAAGTGCAATTACAAGCAGGGCAGTCTATCCTTAGTTTAGATGGTTATCATGTGGGAGCAGACTGGGTAATCGGGCTGTTTTATGATGAAGCGGCACAGGCAGGGCAAGGGGCATTAAGCCATCGGATTCGCTTGGATGAAATTGAACAGGCGTTGGCGTTGCAACTGCCACAATATGAGCAAGCAGAACAGCAACTGCCTGAATTGCAGCAACAGGTAAAACAGTTGCAGCAGCAATTGCAGCAACAACAGCAACAGCTCAAACAGCAACAACAAGCCTTGCAAACGCTAGATGTGCAAATGGCGAAAGCAGAAAGTGCGGCACAGGCTTTTGCAGTACAGCAACAGCAATTACAGCATCAATTGGCACAATTAGATGAACAGCTCGAAGAAGATGCCATGCAAAAAGATGATCTGGAAATTGATTTGCATGCTTTGGCTTTTAAACTTGAGCAAGCTTTGCCGCAGTATAAAACCTTGCAATTTCAGCTCGAGCAGCTGAATGAACAACTTGATAGTTCACAGCAGCAATTTCAGCAGCAACAACAAGAAGTGGAGCTGTTACGTCGTCAGGCGGTACAAACTCAGCAGCAAATTGAGCTGTTAGAAAAAGATGCCACTTTCTTAAAAGCACAATATCAACAAATTGTGGCGCAAATGGAACAAGCCAAAAAGTTTGTCGATCCTGTTCAGTTGGAATTGCCTGACTTGGAAACTCAGTTTTCAGAGCAGCAGCAGCAGACTGAAAAGCTGCAAAAAACTTGGCAGGAATGGCAAGTGGAATTGAACAGTGTGCAGTCCAAACAGCAGCAACTGACCGAGCAACGGCAGCAGCAACAGCAGCAAGATGAACAATTACGTGCCAAACTCGAAGAAAAGCGCTTGGCATGGCAATCGGCAAAGTCGGACTATCAGCATTATTCTGAACAGTTAAAAGATTTAAACAGCGAGATCATCACAGGTTTACAGATTGATGTCACTGCGCATCAACAAAAACTGGCGAAAGCACAGCAACAGTTTGATAAATTGGGTGCGGTCAATTTGGCGGCTTCGGAAGAATATGAAGAAGTATCTGCCCGTTTTGCAGAATTAAGCCATCAAATTGAAGACTTGGAAAATACTGTTTCTCAGTTGCAGGCGGCAATGAAAAGTATTGATCAGGAAACTCGTAAACTGTTTATGAACACTTTTGATCAGGTGAATACCGAATTGCAGGAGCTGTTTCCTAAAGTCTTTAATGGCGGTGAAGCGAGTCTGAGCTTGGAAGATGACTGGCAATCTGGGGTGAAATTGATGGCGCGTCCACCGGGTAAGCGCAACAGTTCTTTGGCCTTACTTTCAGGGGGTGAAAAAGCACTGACAGCTTTGGCTTTGGTTTTTGCAATCTTCCGTTTAAACCCAGCGCCATTTTGCGTACTCGATGAAGTTGATGCACCGTTAGATGATGCTAACGTGGGGCGCTTTTGTAATTTAGTAAAAGAACTTTCTGAACAAGTGCAATTCATTTACATTACACATAATAAACTTGCTATGACGATGGCAACCGACCTCTTAGGTGTTACCATGCCTGAACCGGGAACCTCAAAATTAGTAACCGTAAATTTAGAAGAAGCCGCAGAATACGGCCTAGTCGCGGAGGCATAATATGGAAATCACCACAATCGTTGGAATTGTCATCGCTATTGTGATCATGGCGTTTGGTTTGAAAATGATTCTAAAAAAACCTGTAGATTCAGCGCCATCCTTAGATTCGGAACTGCAATTTAATGCAGAAAGCCAAAAACCGATTATTCCACGCCATGTACGTGACCAATTGCAAAGCGACGCTACGCCACCGCGTGTGGAGCCGACTTTAACGGTAGATGAAGTTACGCAAGATGCGCCTGCCAAGTCTGAACCACAGGCTTTAACGGATGATGTCGTGGCTTCTTCAAGCACAGAAACTGACAAAGTTGAACCGAGTTTGCAGGCAAATACAGAAAATTCTGAGCTTGATCCATCCACAACGATATCGAAGTCTGAAGTTGCACAAGACACGCCAAGCCCGACAGCGACAACTTCAGAATATTCATTATCGGATGAAATTCAGCAAGTGATTGTAGAAACTGAACCGAATGCGCAGACTGTCGAGCAAAACAAAGCTTCGACTGAATACAGCCTGAATCAACACATTGAAACTGCCGAAATTTCAGAATTTAATGAAGAAAGCAGCATTTTAGATTCGCATTTGTATGAACAAAAAATCATGGATGAAGAAAGTGCCTTGGCAACCGCTGAATCTTTTATCGCGCTGAATGTCTTCCCTGAACGTCGCATACTTTCGGGCGATAAAGCCTTAAAAGTCTTGATGAAATATGGTTTACGTTTCGGTGAAATGTCATGTTTCCATCGCTATAACGAAGATGGCACTAAATTATTATTTTCAGTTTTACAAATTAATGATGAAGGCGCAGATGGTTTTGATTTAGAAACTTTATCGAGCGAACAAGTTAAAGGTTTAGCGTTCTTCCTCGCTTTGCCGCACAGCGATGTGCAAAATGCCTTTGATACCATGGTCAGCATTTCAGGACTGATTGCACGTGAAATTGATGGAACGGTCTATGACCAAAACCATTTAGAGTTTACTCCACAATTACGTGAACACTGGCGTCATCAGGCGATAGATTATCGTGCTGGTCAGGCAAGTCATGTCTAGAATTGCGATCTCGTACTGGGTATAAGCTACGTCAAGTGTTTGGCAAATGAACTGAGTGCAGTAGGATAAATTGCAACTTTGCAGCCGCATTTTTATAATGTGCGCAGCAATACAAGCTGTAGCATGCGCTACATAGAAAAAATTGAAGGGCGGAACAAGACCGCCCTTTTTTATGGTGGAAAATATGTCTGTAGATTTAACCGTCGTGGCGCAAATGCGTCAATTGATTCAACTGCTTGCCAAGCACAATCATGCCTATTATGTGATGGATCAACCGACAATTGCAGACAGTGAATATGATCAGCTTTTCCATCAACTAAAAGCGTTGGAACAACAGTATCCAGATTTAGTTCAACCCGATACACCGACCAATAAAGTCGGTGGCACACCTTTGGCAAAGTTCACCACGGTTACACATGCTGTGCCAATGTTGTCTTTAGGCAATGTGTTTAATCAGGAAGAATTATTTGCCTTTGCAAGACGTGTCGAAGAGCGTTTGCCCAACCAAAATATTGAATACGATGTCGAACTCAAATTTGATGGTTTGGCGATTTCACTTTGGTATGAACATGGTGTTTTAGTGCGTGGTGTGACCCGTGGTGATGGGGAAACAGGGGAAGACATTACCCACAACGTCAAAACTATCCGCAATTTACCGAAAGTTTTGAGTGCGACAGAAACGGCTATTCCTGAATTTTTGGAAGTGCGTGGTGAAGTGTTGATGCCAAAACTTGGTTTTGAAAAACTCAATGCGGCCAATACAGCCAAAGGTGAAAAAACCTTTGCCAATCCACGCAATGCAGCAGCAGGCAGTTTGCGTCAGTTAGACCCGAATATTGCGGCTTCACGTCCTTTAGCATTCTATGCTTATGGCATTGCGCAATGTGTGCCGCCTCATGGACAAAGCACCATGTCCGACAGTTTGGCATGGTTGGGGCAGTTTGGTTTTGAAATTGGCGAACGTCATTTTGTCTGCAAGAGCATTCAAGATGTTCAGGCGGCCTATGAGCAAATTAACCTTGAGCGTCCGAATTTAAGCGTTGAAATTGATGGCATGGTGGTCAAGGTCAATGACTTGAAACAGCAACAGCAATTGGGCTTTTTAAGTCGTGAGCCGCGCTGGGCGACTGCCTATAAATTCCCTGCAGTTGCCGCTTTAACCACCATTGAAAATATTGATTGGCAAGTGGGGCGCATAGGTACGTTGACGCCTGTGGCACGTTTAAACCCCGTTGCGGTAGGTGGTGTGACGGTATCCAATGTTACTTTGCATAATATTGGTGAAATTCACCGTTTGGATGTGCGTTTAGGCGATACGGTCAGTGTTTACCGTAGTGGTGATGTGATTCCCAAAGTTGAAAAAGTCTGGCCTGAATTTCGCCTTGCCGATGCGCAAGAAGTGCATTTACCTGAACAATGCCCTGTGTGTGATTCGCCTGTGGTGATGCCTGAAGGTGAGGCTTTGGCGCGTTGTTCAGGCGGTTTGTATTGTGCGGCACAGCGTATTGAAGCGATTCGTCATTTTGTGTCACGTAAAGCCATGGATATTGAAGGTTTGGGTGATCGTTGGGTGGAGTCATTACTGCATCTGAACTTGCTACAAAATGTGGCTGATATTTATCATTTACACGAACACCGCGACACTTTGCTCGGCATTGAAAAAATGGGTGAGAAGTCGGTTCAAAACTTGATTGACTCGATTGAAAACAGCAAAAAAACTACTTTGGCTGCGTTTATTTATGCCTTGGGAATTCGTGGTGTGGGCGAAACCACCGCGCGGATGCTTGCCAATACTTTTCAGACTTTAGAGGCTTTGCGTGAAGCTGATTTAGAAGCGTTAAAGAAAACTCCAGATGTGGGAGATATTACGGCAGAATGGATTTTGGACTTTTTCCAAGCGCCGCATAATTTAGAAGTGTTGGATCGTTTATTAGCTGCAGGCATTCATTGGGATGCTCCGATTGCACCGACACGTCAGCCTTTGAATGGTGAAAGTTGGGTGATTACAGGGACGTTGAGCCAAATGGGACGCGATGAAGCGACTCAGTTGTTGCAGGCTTTGGGTGCACGGGTGAGTGGTAGTGTTTCGGGTAAAACCAAATGTGTCGTGGCGGGTGAGAAAGCTGGCTCAAAGCTGGAAAAAGCCGAGAAGTTGGGTGTGCAGGTCATGAATGAAGCTGAGTTTATTCAGCTGATGCAGGAATATGGTGTGCTTGAATAAGCATCATCCTACATTTTATCCACTAATAGGTACAAAGGCACTTCAACGATGAAGTGCCTTGGTTTTTACTGAGAGAAGTCGAAGGTTTAACGTTTCTTCACAATGCCATCATCAATGAGTTGCTGAAAATGTTCGACTAGACTGGTTTCAATATTGCGGTAGTGCATACCCAATTCACGCTGACTTTTTTCCGCATTAAAATAAATTGGGTAGCCCATATTCAGTTCCACAAATTTACGGGAAAAACCAAGTAGAGGGCCAAAGGCTTTAAAGGCAAATTTAGGTAACTGATTGCGTGGGAAAGGGTATTTACGTCCAAAGTGCTGCGCTAAAATTTTGCCCATTTCCAATAAGCTGAGTGTGCCACCGCTAATAATATAGCGACCTTCAGCAGCAGGGTTGAATGCGGCCTGAATGTGAGCATCGGCAACATCACGCACATCGACAATGCCATTCCACATAGCAGGGACACCTGCCAAGGTCATACCGTTGGCAAACTGCAATAACACTTCTACGCTGCCCGATTGGGTGTTTTTGGTCAACGATGGGCCAAGCACCAAAGCAGGGTTGATACAGACCAAATCCCAGCGGTTTTGTGCCTTTGCCATTTCCCAAGCTTTACGTTCAGCTGCCACTTTTGAATAAGGATAAGGCTGATGCTCAGGGCTGCTGCTAGTATTCCAGTGACTTTCATCAAAGCGATTATTGGCCGTATTTAAAATATCAATCGCATCGCCATAGGTTGCAGCAATACTTGAAGTCACCACTACACGCTTTACCGATGCAGTACGATTAACGCTGTTTAATACATTTTCGGTGCCTATGACGGCAGGTTCAATAATGTCTTTAACTGCATCTTTATAATTGGTGACCACAAAAGGCGAGGCCATGTGCAGCACGATTTCACAACCTTGCATGGCGGCATCAAAAGCACCTTCTTCAAGTAAGTTGGCTTGGAATAATTGTAAGTTGCCTGTGCTTTTTGCCGCGATATCAGTCAGATGTTGAAAACTGTGGGTTTTATTCAGATCACGCACCGTCGCGTGTACGGTATGTCCTTGTTCAAGCAGGTTTTTAATGACCCAACTGGCAATATAGCCTGTTGCGCCTGTGACTAAAATGGGTGCAGATGTATTTAGATTTGTCATTATTTTAAGAAAGTGATGGAACTCGTGACTATCATAAAGCAGCTGGGTTTTAAAATCCGCTTTTTAGGCGTTTTTTACGATACTTGAGCGTCAAAGTATGGTTTCTTTCAATATTTACAAAATGATGCAAAATCATTGTATTGTCATTTTTAAAGCTAAGTTTTGCCAAGCAGTTGTTTTATATATGGGAATTTTTAAGTTATATTGCAAATGCGTATGTTTCTCATTTTAATTTTATAAAAATCATGGGTTTACAATAATTAACTTTTGCAATTTTGCCTGAATGTGTCCATAATGACTGGATTAAGAAAGGGAGTACAGCAAATGCGTGGCAATCCAGAAGTCGTAGACTATTTAAATATGTTGATTGGTGGCGAACTGGCTGCTCGCGATCAATACCTGATTCATTCGCGTATGTATGAAGATTGGGGTTTAAGCAAAATTTTTGAGCGCATTGACCATGAAATGCAGGAAGAAGCGCAGCATGCCGATGCTTTAATTCGTCGTGTATTGTTCCTTGAAGGCACTCCAAATATGCAGCGCGATGACATCGACGTGGGTGAAGATGTGGTGTCTTGCTTAAAAGCCGATTTAAAACTGGAATACGAAGTACGTGAAAAATTGGCGCAAGGCGTAAAATTGTGTGAAGAAAAAGGCGATTATGTCAGCCGTGATATGTTGCGTCAGCAAATGACCGACACAGAAGAAGATCATACGTACTGGTTGGAAAAACAATTACGTTTAATTGAATTGATTGGTTTACAAAACTACATTCAATCGCAAATGTAATCTGATCAAAGCAAAATAGACCAAAACCCGATTTATGATAAGTCGGGTTTTTTTATAGATCGGTTTTTATAGATTGGCTTTTTTATATCAATTGGTTTTTTTAAGGATGTATCTTGGTGCTTTGCAGATGTCGATTGAGCCGATTCAGTATTATACTGAGCTGATTTTCTAACTTGAGAGCAAGCCACGTGCAACAACAGATTTTATTGATTACAGGCTGGGGCGGTGGTACTGCACTCTTAAATCCGTTACAGCAAGCCTTAACTGCACAAGGTTTTCGGGTTGAGCTCATCAATATTTTTAACGCTACTGATGCTCAAGTCATGCAGCAACAGGTTGAATTTGCACGTCAGTTTGATGTAATTATGGGCTGGTCACTGGGTGGGCAATTGGCAACGCTACTGGTCGATGCGATTGCCAGCCAATATGCAGGATATAAAACCTTAATTACCATTGCATCCAATCCGTGTTTTGTTGCACAAGCCGATTGGGATACCGCTATGCCACAAGCCACGTTTGCCCAGTTTAAACAATCTTTTGCACAAGACCCAATTCTGACCCTAAAGCGTTTTGGTTTTATGGTGTGTCAAGGTGTCACTAGTAGTAAAACCGACCTATTACAATTACAAAGTTTGGTTCAGCCACAGCCGCAATCTTTGCTTCAACACGGTTTGGATTTATTGGAAAACTTAAACTTGGTGACTAAGCTTAAAAATTATACAGGTCTGCAGTATCATCTTTTTGCCGAGCAGGATGTTTTAGTTGATTGCAAAGTTGCAGCTAAACTGCAAAATTTAGCTGCAAAGTTTTTAAGCGTAGATGTTTTGCAAGGCTCGCATGGGCTGCCATTGTTCCATGCCGATGAGTTGACTAGCAAAATCTGCCAATATTTACAGAAAAACCCGCCAACAGGTCCATAAGTGACAAATCTCGCAATTTATTTTATCTGTAGACAGGTTTAAGATTTAGCACATCAAGTTTTTTACAAGATCAAGGATGATGGTGGGATGACAGAACAGATGGATTTGGCTTTTGATCGTGAACATCTTTGGCATCCTTACACCTCTATGACTCAGCCTTTAACAACCTTTAAGGTTAAGCGGGCGTTTGGCAGCACTATTGAGCTTGAAGATGGTCGCCAGTTGATTGACGGCATGTCATCGTGGTGGTGCGCGATTCATGGTTATAACCATCCTGAGCTGAACCGTGCTGTGACTGAGCAACTCGACAGGATGGCGCATATCATGTTTGGTGGATTGACCCATCGTCCTGCTATTGAGTTAGGGCGTTTGTTGCTCGAAATTACCCCACCGAGTTTAGATAAAATTTTTTATGCAGATTCAGGCTCCGTCGCCGTTGAAGTGGCGCTGAAAATGGCGGTGCAATACTGGACTGCACAAGGCAAAACTGAAAAAACCAATTTTATTACCACCCGTTCTGGCTATCATGGCGATACATGGAATGCCATGTCGGTTTGTGATCCTGTTACAGGGATGCATCAGGTTTTTGGCTCAAGTTTGGCGCGTCGTTATTTTGTATCTGCACCACAAACAGGTTTTGACCAAGAGTGGAATCCTGCCGATATTGCAGAATTGGCACAAAGTTTGGCCGAGCATCATCAACAGATTGCCGCCATGATTATTGAGCCGATTGTGCAAGGTGCAGGCGGCATGCGCTTTTATCATCCTGAATATTTGCGTCAAGCCAAATTGCTCTGTGAACAATATGATGTGTTGTTAATTTTTGATGAAATTGCCACAGGTTTTGGGCGTACAGGCAAGTTGTTTGCATGGGAACATGCTCAGGTCGAACCCGATATTATGTGTATCGGCAAAGGGCTGACAGGCGGTTATATGACTTTGTCTGCCACATTGACCACGAAGCATGTTGCAGAAATGATTTCGCAGGGTGAGGCAGGTGTGTTTATGCATGGCCCGACCTTTATGGCAAATCCACTGGCTTGCGCGGTTGCAGTAAAAAGTACCCAATTATTATTAGAACAAGACTGGCAAGCCAATATTCAACGTATACAACAGCAACTTGAACAGCATTTAACACCATTGGCTAATTTGGCATGGGTGCAGGATGTGCGAGTTTTAGGTGCAATTGGTGTGGTAGAACTTAAACATGCTGTCGATATGCAAAGCCTGCAACAAGAATTTGTGCAACGTGGTATTTGGGTACGTCCTTTTGGTAAATTGGTTTATGTGATGCCGCCGTATGTGATTACAGCAGCAGAACTAAATACTTTATTGCAGCAATTGGCTGAGGTGGTGGCAGGCATGCAAGGAGCGAGCGCATGAGTTTACTCGATCACTATGCAGAACAGCTTGATCAGCTTCGCCAACAGGGTAATTTTCGTCAGTTTCGCAGCAATCAACAGCAAGGTAAAACGATTGAAATTCAGCAACAGCAGATGCTGAATTTATCTTCCAATGATTATTTGGGTTTAGCCTCTGATTTGCGCTTACGTGAACAGTTTTTTGATGAAACACCGAATGCACAGCGTTTAATGAGTGCATCTTCATCACGTTTACTGACTGGAAATTTCCCTGCCTATGAACAGCTTGAAGCCACATTAACGCAATTATTTCATGGGCGAGCTGCCTTGCTGTTTAATAGCGGCTATCACATGAATATTGGTATTTTACCTGCATTGGCAGATGCGAAAACCCTAATTTTGGCCGATAAACTGGTACATGCCAGCATGATTGACGGCATTCGTTTGTCATCTGCCAAATATTTGCGTTATCGGCATAATGATTTGGCACATTTGCAGCAATTGCTGATGCAATATCATGCTGATGACAATTATGAACGCATTATTGTGGTGACTGAATCCATTTTTAGTATGGATGGTGATGAAACTGATTTAGCCGCATTGGTCGCGCTGAAACAGCAGTTTGCCAAAGTTATGTTATATGTCGATGAAGCACATGCGATTGGTGTGCGTGGGCAGCAAGGTTTGGGCTGTGCCGAACTATATGACGTGATTGATGCCATTGATTTTCTGGTCGGGACGTTTGGTAAAGCTGTTGCTTCAGTTGGGGGATATTTGATCTGTGATCCGATTATCCGCGATTACCTGATTAATCGAATGCGCCCGCTAATTTTTAGTACCGCACAGCCACCTATTTGTATGGCATGGACGCAGTTTATGCTGAATCAGATTGTGCACATGCAGACACAGCGTCAGCATTTGGCTGCTTTGAGCTTATATATGCAGCAGGGGATTCAGGCCAAAGGTTTTACCTGCCCATCGACTTCGCAAATTGTACCTGTGATTATTGGCGACTCTACTGCAACTGTAAGCAAAGCCCAACAGTTACAGACTGCAGGTTTTTATGTGATGCCTGTACGTCCGCCGACTGTACCGCAAGGCAGCTCACGACTGCGGATTTGTTTAAATACGCAATTTGAAACGGCAGATTTAACACAGTTACTGGATTTGCTTTGAGTGTGCGTATGCGTATAGATAAGGCACAAGTGGCACAGCGTTTTGCCCGCGCTCATCAGAGTTATAAAACGCATGCCGTGGTACAGCAGCAAATTTGTCAGCAGTTAATGGCAAAAATGCAGCAATATATTGTACAGCAAAAGTTGTCAGATCAACCTCAGCCTTGCTTTGAAAACGTCTTGGAAATCGGCTGTGGTTCAGGGAATTTAACCGACTTGCTACTGCGTGAATTTCAAATTCAACAGCTGACTTTAAATGATTTATATGCCGAAGTGTTGCATGCGTATCTGCATCATCCTCAAACAACTAGTACGCAAATTCATGGCTTAATTGGCGATATAGAACAGCTCGATTTTCCGCAGTCTTTGGATTTAATTTGTTCGAGTTCGGCTTTGCAATGGGTGGAAGATTTTGGAGCATTATTGCGCAAGGCGAATCAAGCGTTACAGCCGCAAGGGTATTTGTGCTTTTCGACATTTGGCCCTCAAAACTTGACTGAAATTAAGCAATTAACAGGTCAAGGCTTACATTATTTGAGTATGGATGCGTTACAACAACAGCTTAAACAGCAGGGCTTTGAAGTATTACACTGTTCAGAGCAGCTTGAATCATTAAGTTTTGAACATCCCAAACAGATTTTGCAGCATTTAAAAGCCACGGGTGTCACGGGTACAGCGCAAGGGCAGCGTTGGAACAAAACGACTTTAACCGAATTTTATCGGGGCTATGAACAGTTTAGTCAGCAGCATAGCTCACAGCAAAAAAGTTATACGCTCACGTATCATCCTATTTATTGTCTTGCACGGAGAATGCCATGACAGCTCAAGTCTATTTTGTGAGTGGTATTGATACAGGGATTGGCAAAACCTATGCCACGGGTTATTTAGCCAAGACCATGAATGAACAGGGTATTCAGACCATTACCCAAAAACTGATTCAAACGGGCAATCAAGACGTTTCAGAAGATATTGAGCAGCATCGTAAAATTATGGGCAGTGAATGGTTGCCTGAAGATGATGACAAACTCACCATGCCTGAAATTTTTAGCTATCCTGCTTCACCGCATTTGGCTACACAAATTGATGGTCGTGAGATTGACTTTGCTAAAATTGAGGCTGCGACTGCGCAACTGGCAGCAAAGTATGATGCAGTATTATTAGAAGGTGCGGGTGGACTCATGGTGCCGCTGACCACAGACCTACTCACCATCGACTATATTGAGCAAAAACAATATCCTGTTATTTTGGTGAGTTCTGGGCGTTTGGGCAGTATTAACCACACTTTGCTCAGTTTGGAAGCTTTAAAAACACGTGGTTTGAATTTACATGCATTGGCATATAATTTGAACGATGAATCACAAGACCCTTTAATTTCGCAGGATACTGCCAAATATTTAAAAAATTATTTGGCAAAAAGCTTTCCAAAAGCACAGTGGATTGAAATTCCTGTATTGCCAAATATTTAATTTTTATTATTTTTTGTCCAACCAATTTGCCCAATAAAAAAGCCACACATGAACGTGTGGCTTTTTATCAATTTGGCGTATTTCAGCTTTTAGAATTTTTTAAAGCTTTTATTGCCAAACGGTTTGCGTGGTGCATTTTCGTCACGACGTTCACGGTTGCCGTAGCTGTTGCCATCCTGACGTGGTTCACGGCTGCTGTAGCTGTTACCATCCTGACGTGGTTCGCGGTTGCCATAGCTGTTACCGTCTTGGCGACGCTCACGGTTGCCATAGCTATTGCCGTCTTGGCGACGTTCGCGGTTGCCATAGCTGTTACCATCTTGACGACGCTCACGGTTGCCGTAACTGTTACCGTCTTGGCGTGGTTCGCGGTTGCCGTAACTGTTACCGTCTTGGCGTGGTTCGCGGTTGCCGTAACTGTTACCGTCCTGACGACGTTCACGCGGTGCAAAACCTGTGTTTTGTGCAGCTTCTTCGGTGTCACGACGTTGCTGACGCAAGAAACCACCACGACGTGCTGCCAATGGTTTTTCTTGCATACGCTCATTGCGACGTTTTGCCATGCCGTACAAACCTGTGCCTTGACGTGGTTTTAATTCAACTGCTTTGGCAAGGTTGTCGATGTCATTTTTATCCAATTCCATCCAGCGACCTGTACGCAATTCACGCGGTAAAATTACCGTGCCGTAACGGGTACGCAATAGACGGCTGACTTTCAGACCTTGTGATTCAAAAATACGACGAACTTCGCGGTTACGACCTTCTTTTACCACCACTTGATACCAGCGGTTAATACCATCACCGCCAATTTCAGAGAAAGATTCAAACTTGGCAGGGCCATCATCTAGCACTACGCCGCGCAGCATGTTGTTTTTCAGTTGTGGTGTCACTTCACCCATCACACGAACTGCATATTCACGTTCAATTTCGTTCGATGGGTGCATTAAACGGTTGGCTAATTCACCATCGTTGGTGAATAGCAATAAACCTGTCGAGTTAATGTCCAGACGACCAACCATTACCCAACGATCATTGGCAATTGCAGGCAGGTTATCAAATACAGTTGGGCGCTGTTCAGGGTCGTTGCGTGAGCAAATTTCGCCTTCTGGTTTGTAGTAAATCAGAACGCGACGACGAATTTCATCTTCAATTTGGAACTGAACTTTACGACCATCGATGCGAAGCTCATCACCTGGTTCGATACGTTCACCCACTTGGGCAACTTGGCCGTTGACACTCACACGACCAGCGGCAATGACTTCTTCCATATAACGGCGAGAACCCAAGCCTACTCGTGCGAGTACCTTTTGCAACTTTTCACTCATGACAGCATAACCTTAGAAATGATCATCAACAGTTTACCTATTCAAGACACAGACGCAGATGCATCGAGTGCCATGAAAGCTTCCTTGGCATCCTGTAGGGGAGGCAATTGACTTAAGGAATTCAAGCCAAACGCATTTAAAAATTGAGGCGTTGTAACCAACAACGCAGGTCTTCCTGGGAGTTCTCGGAAACCTGATTCTTTAATCCAGTTCCAATCAAACAATGTGCGTAAAATTTGACTATTGTTTGATACTCCGCGAATTTGTTCAATATCTGCTCGGGTCACAGGTTGGTGGTAGGCAATCACCGCCAGTATTTCTAGCAGTGAGGGCGAAAGTCGGGTCGGACGTTCAGGCCACACCTGTGTAATAATTGTACGATACTTTGCCCGCACCTGAAAACGGAAACCTTGTGCGGTTTCGATCAGTTCAATCGAGCGACCATGTTGTAACATGGCCAATTGTTGTAAAAACTGGCGTAATTGCGCTTTGCTATATTTATCTTGAAAAGCTTCTTTCAGACGCGCTAAAGACACAGCACTGTCACTGGCAAAAATAATTGCTTCGAGTTGCATCAGCACTTCATGCTGTTGTTCGCCTTCAGACAAGCTCGAAATTATGGGTTCTGGATTCATGCCTGCGCCCCTTGAATGCTCAATGGTGCTTCAATCCCACTGCTGATAATGCACACTTTTTGCTGGCGAGTCAGTTCTAAAATCGCCATAAAGGTCACAACCATGCCCATGCGTCCCTGACTTGGTTTTAGCAACGCATCAAAACTCAGTACTTCACCCGATGCGAGTTTGGCTTCAATAAATGCAATCCGTTCTTCAAGTAAAACAGGTTCTTGCAAAATTTGATGGGTGACAGGTTCAGGACGATTAAAAATACAGAACAAGGCATCACGTAATTGATCGGCTGCATAGCCGACATTATTGACTGCGGTATGCCCTAAGCTAACATTGGTAGCAAAAGTATCGCGTTCTAAAACAGGCATTTGCCCCAAGCGTTCAGCCGCTTGTTTGACTCTTAAATAGGTTTCTAAACGGTCAATCAGCTCTTGTTTTGGGTCTTTTTCAATACTGCTGATACTAGCAGGTTTAGGCAACAATAGGCGAGATTTTAAATCGGCCAGTAATGCCGCCATCACCATATAATCGGCAGTCAGTTCAATATTTAGCGATTTCATGGCATCCATATACGACAAATATTGCGATGCAATCGGGGCAATATCTAACTGAAGTAAATCGAAGCCATTTTTTTGAATCAAGTAAATTAAAAAGTCGAGTGGTCCTTCGAAATGCTCTAACAGAATTTCAAATGCTGCAGGAGGAATATATAAATCCTCTGGAATCGACTCTTGCCATTCATCTAACACACGAATGTGTTGGGCAGGTTCCATCGCATTGTGGAGGGATTGATTCATTACAGTATTGGGCCACGCGAATTTTCAAAAGCATGCAAACGCTATTTCCGCTTTAGATAGGAGGAGCGGTAGAGAAATAGCACAAAATTAATAGCGGCTAGTCTAAAGGATATCGTGGTTGAAATAAATCTGTTCTACAACCAAATGTCAAAAAAAAGCCAAAAATAAATAGGGGTATTTTCTTGGGTGATGATGTTACAAAGATAACAAATACAGCGTGAATAAAAGGAGTGCTTATTCAAAAGCACTCACATCACCCACACCACGACGTACAATTTGCGGGCTGTCACCCGACAAGTCCACAATACTGGTGGTGCTGAGTGTGCCTAAGCCACCATCAATCAGTACGTCTATGCGTTTGCTGAGCTGTAAATCAATCTCGTAAGGATCATCTAAAGGGTCTTCCTGACCTGGTAAAATCAGGGTGCTGGTCAGTAAAGGTTCACCCAGCTCTTTAAGCAGCATGCGACAAATGGGGTTGCTTGGAATGCGCAAACCAATGGTTTTTTTATTGGGATGCATTAAGCGGCGTGGTACTTCACTGGTCGCAGGTAAAATAAAGGTCGTGACAGCAGGGGTATTGTTTTTCAGTAGACGATACATAGCATTGTCGACTTTGGCGTAAGTGGCAATATCCGATAAATCGGCACAAATAATGGCGTATTGATGTTTTGCGCTTAAACCACGAATTTGTGAAATGCGCTCCATCGCGTTTTTATTACCAATCTGGCAACCAATTGCATAGGCAGCATCGGTTGGATAAACCACCACATCGCCTGCGCGTATGCGTTCAACCGCTTGGCTGATGAGACGCGGCTGTGGATTTTCAGGATGTACTCTTAAATGCAACATGCGAATTCCTCAGTAGCGTAAGTGTGACGTTAGGCTCATTATGAAAGGGGATTGATGTCACTTGCAATCATTGTCTTGTGCTTTATTGCATTTAATCTAGATTTTTACGTTCAAATTCTTCAATTTGTAATGTTTTGCCACCTCGGGTGCAGTAACAAATACATTCAATCAAGCGTTTTGCATCGCGTGGTAATTTGGCTTCGCCATTAAAATAACGCTGCACTTGTGCAAAGACATTGTCTTTAAAAGTGCTGCCATCTCCACCTTCACCCGTCAGGTTGTCTAAAGACACGCGGAATTTACGCCCAAACGCTTGAGCAAACAGCCATTCAATGGCTTGAGGTTTAATTTCAACCTGTTCAAATAAGGCTTGTTGTTCCTGAGTACGACCATCGGGAGCATACCAATAGCCTAAGTCTGGCAGTAAACGTCGTTGTTCGCCTGCGATGCTCCAATGGCTAATTTCATGTAAAGCGCTATTAAAGAAACCATGTGCAAATTGAATACGTGCAGGCTGTGTTGCCGTGGCAGGAAAGTACTCAGGTTCAAAGTCACCTTTGACCAAGTTCACATTTAGGTGGGAAAACCAGTGATTAAAGTGTAAGATGAGCCAGTCCACCTGTTCCGCTTCTGTATTCAGTTTGGCCCAGTCCGAGAGTTGCACTTGGGGGGGCGAAGTGTCAGAATTGGTGGTTGGAAGTGTGCTCACAAGTGATGAAAAATTCACTTCTGTTTGCGGCTGCAACAGATGCATGACTGTGTTACCCAAAATTGGTCTGTCTAAATAAGTACAAAATTGTATCTTAATCTTTGACAGAGTACTGATGAATTTGTAGAATTGCCGCCTTAATTATGTCAGCAAATACCTTTCCGGCACAGATTGAGCCGTTTAAATGGGCTGAACAGGGCTTTACATGGTCAGGTAACCTGCCATTGTCTCGCTTTGCTCGTATCGCCCGTGAAGCTGTTGGATCAATTGATGATCAATTGGTTAACATAGACTGTAAGCTATCAATGGATGCGTATCATCGCATTGCATGGCTAGATGGTCATATTGAAACGAAAGTTCCAATGGAATGCCAGCGTTGCTTGGGTTCTGTAGAAATAGACCTCGTTTCAGATTTTCATCTAGCTCTTGTGGATGATGAGTCACTGATAGAGCGCTTGGATGAGGATGCTGATTTCATTGTTTTAGGTGAAAGTGAAGCCACCTGCAAAGGCGATTATGACTCGCCAGCGACGGCTAATTTACTGACACTTATAGAAG
The DNA here is from genome assembly GCF_013418545.1 of Acinetobacter sp. YH12136. Classification (NCBI taxonomy): domain Bacteria; kingdom Pseudomonadati; phylum Pseudomonadota; class Gammaproteobacteria; order Moraxellales; family Moraxellaceae; genus Acinetobacter; species Acinetobacter sp. YH12136. The sequence goes on along the minus strand of NZ_VPBV01000001.1, from coordinate 225,338 downwards.
ATGAATTGTTATTGTTGTTGCCTTTATCTCCTAAGCATGATGCTTGCGAGCATAAGCATCAACCTGCCATTCAGAACATTGCTGAAGAAAAACGTGATAATCCGTTTGATGTTTTGGCAAGTTTGAAAGGTAAACTTAACTGAAAATTATGTTATAATTTCCAGTTAAGACAACTCAATTTGTTCTGATCCATTTTTTCGATCTTTGTAAGGAGCCATCATGGCCGTTCAGCAAAACCGTAAAAGTCGCTCTCGCCGTGACATGCGCCGTTCACATGACGCTTTAACCGAGAATGCATTAACTGTAGACCAAGCTACTGGTGAAACTCATCGTCGTCACCACGTAACTAAAGATGGTTTCTACCGTGGTCGTCAATTATTCGCTAAAGCAGCAGATGCTGAATAATTGGTGATGTATTAAGCGTCAAGCTTAGTAGAAAAAATGGGAGCGTAAGCTCCCTTTTTTTGTGCCCGATTTTTGTTGTATTTGGCAATTACTAAAAGCAAAATTAAGTGTTAAATTTTCGCTCCATAACTGAGCTTACATGAGAAGGTGTGGATTGTAGCTGCTAAAAACTACAATTTGCGCATCTTAATTAAAGGATTTTTTATGTCTGCTAAACGACTCGAGCAAGCAGCTCAAGCCACTAAAACTGCATTTGTCTTTCCTGGTCAAGGCTCACAAAAAGCCGGTATGTTGGCTGAGCTTGCAGAACAGTTTAGCGGTGTGCGCGAAACATTTGCAGAAGCCTCTGAAGCAATTGGCTTTGACTTATGGCACATTGCACAAAGTGGTGAAGGTTTAGACCAAACAGAATTTACTCAGCCGGTATTACTCACTGCAAGTATCGCATTATGGCGTGTGTGGTTAGAGCTGGGTGGTGTTGCACCAAAATACTTGGCAGGGCACTCATTAGGCGAATACAGCGCATTGGTTGCAGCAGGCAGCCTAAGCTTGGGCGATGCAGTCAAATTGGTGAACTTACGTGGTAAGTTAATGCAAAATGCTGTACCACAAGGGCAGGGCGCTATGGCGGCTATTTTGGGTCTTGAAGATGCCAAAGTGCTAGAGCTATGTGAACAAGTCAATGTGCAAGGTCGTGGCTCGGTAGAAGCAGCGAACTACAACGCGCAAGGCCAAGTCGTGATTGCAGGCGATAAAACTTTAGTCGAAGCTGTGATGGCATTGGCTAAAGAAAATGGTGGCAAAGCTATTGCACTGCCTGTATCTGTACCTTCGCACTGTTCATTGATGAAACCTGCGGCAGAACAGTTTGCACAAGCTTTGGAACAAACTGCCATTGAGCTACCGCGTATTCCTGTAATACAAAATGTCAACGCTGGAATCGCGGCAGATGTTGCGCAATTAGGTCAGGCACTTACTGCGCAATTGTATCAATCGGTGCAGTGGACACAAACTATGCAATACCTACAAGATCAAGGTATTGAATATATCGTGGAATGTGGCCCAGGCAACGTATTGGCGAATCTTGCGAAGCGTTTACCGAATATCGAAAAAGCATTCCCACTCGACACACAAAGTCGTATGGAAGATGCGCTAAATGCCATTTTGGTGGCAGAAGGGAAAATTGCATGACACAAGAACGTAAAGTTGCATTAGTCACAGGTGCAAGCCGAGGGATTGGTGCAGCCATCGCTCAGCAACTTATTCAAGACGGTTTTTTTGTGGTAGGTACTGCCACTTCTGAAGCGGGCGCAGAAAAATTATCGGCAAGTTTTGCAGAAAACGGTGCAGGTAAAGTATTGGATGTCCGTGATGGTGCAGCCATTGATGCATTGGTTTCTGAAATTGAACAAAGCTATGGTTCAGTTTTGGTTTTAGTTAACAATGCGGGCATTACCAAAGATAATTTGTTACTGCGTATGTCAGAAGATGATTGGGATGACATTCTCAACATTCACTTAAAGGCAGTTTACCGTTTATCTAAACGTGTCTTGAAGGGCATGACCAAAGCACGTTTTGGACGCATTATTAATATTAGTTCTGTGGTAGCACATTTTGCGAACCCAGGACAAGCCAACTATTCTGCGGCAAAAGCCGGTATTGAAGCATTCAGCCGTAGCCTTGCCAAAGAAATGGGCAGTCGTCAAATTACAGTAAACTCGGTTGCTCCGGGCTTTATTGCAACTGAAATGACAGATCAGCTAAGTGAAGAAATTCGCAAAAAAATGAGTGAGCAAGTGGCATTAAACCGTTTAGGTGATCCACAAGATATCGCAAATGCAGTGAGTTTCTTGGCTTCTGACAAAGCTGGTTACATCACTGGTACAGTGTTACACGTAAATGGTGGTTTATACATGAGCTAAGCTCAACTATAAACTTTCAAAATTTTATAGATTCAATTAAACTAACGGCATTAAAAACGCCACAAGCAATGAGGAGAATTCCTGTGAGCGATATCGAACAACGCATTAAACAAGCGGTTGCAGAACAACTTGGTCTTAAAGCTGAAGAAATCAAAAACGAAGCATCTTTTATGGATGACTTAGGTGCTGACTCTTTAGACTTAGTAGAGCTTGTAATGTCTTTCGAAAACGATTTTGACATCACAATCCCAGACGAAGATTCTAACGAAATCACAACAGTTCAATCAGCAATCGACTACGTAACTAAAAAACTTGGTTAATTGTTGATTTCAGCTCTGCTGAAATGAAAGCCACCGTAAGGTGGCTTTTTTATGCGCTGTCATTTTTGCAAATTTGCACGCGATCATGAAAAAAATGCATCTTTTTGAATGTGTGATGTGATTTACACTTTGTTACCAAGCTCGTGTCTAATCACAACCGAAGTCGCTTATTTTTTAGTTATAAATAAATCAGAACAGCAACGTGCTTATGTAAATGAGCAACGCTTTATAACAGCAGAAAAATAGGAGTATCTCATGGGTCTTTTTGATTTTGTAAAAGGGATTGGTAAGAAAAATACAGCACCTGCAGAGCCACAAGCTGCACCAAGCACACCAGTAGAACCTTCAGCACAAGAAATTGCAAATAAGCTTTTGGGGCATGTGAAAAGTTTAGGCTTACCTGTGACAGGTTTATCGGTGAGTTATAACGCAACCACTGACTTAGCGACAGTGCGTGGGCAGGTCAATAGTCAGGCAGATCGTGAAAAAATTATTCTTGCAGTGGGTAATATTGACCATGTTGCACAAGTGGATGATCAACTCACAGTTGCAACTCCTGAACCAGAAAGCAAGTTCTATACAGTAAAATCAGGCGATACCTTATCTAAAATTTCTAAAGAATTTTATGGGGATGCCAACCAATACAACAAAATCTTTGAAGCTAACCGTCCATTATTGAAAAATGCCGATGACATTTTCCCAGGGCAAGTGTTACGTATTCCTGCTTAATTTTCAGTGGTTTGAATAAAAAAAGGCGCGCGATGCGCCTTTCTTTATTTTGTTTATAGCACTGTTCTGTCTGTAGTTGTTCTGCTGCGGGATATTCAGGCGCAGTGGTCTGGTACTCCAATCCATCTTCAGGCTGCATATATGACAACATGGCTTTATAAATTTGACGTCCAAACTGTAAAGCGGTGACTTGTATGGTGCTAAAACTTGTGCTGTCACGTAAAAGTTCTGTGTGATACAGAATAGGTGCGGTGGCATCGCCAGTATAGAGAAATAAGCATGCAGGTTATACAGAGACTTAGCTGTCAAGTTTGCTGCAGCCATAATACTTTACGCCAGTAATTGCCTGCCATATACACGCGTGCCAAAGTGCGTTTGGCTTTGTCCAATAAAGTAATGTTCACTTTTTTGTTCTAACTGTAATAAGGCCAGTAAATTTTGGGTGAGGGTGGTCATATTGAGTGGTGCTTTTTATAGATTAAAATTGGGTTTTAGGGTGTTGAGTGGCTTTTTAAGTTGCTGTTTTTATGCCAATATGTGGCTATATTGTGACCACTATTATGTTAAATGATCCATCATATTAGGGTAGCTAATCCATCTGTAGCTCTTAATTTTAAACTCTCTGACATTTGTAAAATCAGACCAAATTAATTTACTGCCCTTAGTCCATTTTAGCGATTGGATACGTCGATTAACTTTTAATTTTTCTTCTTGTGTTGCAGGTCTCAAGTCCCCAAGTTCCCCATAGAGCCTTACACCAGGATAAGAACTAAATTGACCTTGAATAAATGAAGACAACCAAAATAGCTTGCTTGAATTTACAGCACTGATGCAAATATTGTTGGCTCTAGACTAGCAGAATAGATATGTTAGTCTAGAATCATGATAGAAAACAGTAAATTAAGTCACTATAAGATTAAAAAAATTATTCAGTGCTTTTGCATTGATATTCCTGCTTCTAAAACAGCCTTATTGCTTAACTTGAACCGTAATACCATCAACTATTGGTACATGCTTTTTAGAGAAGCAATCTACGATCATCAAACAGATTTAAGAGCAAAGTTTGTAGGTTCTATTGAAGTTGATGAGAGCTATTTTGGAGCAAAAAGACAACGTGGTTTTCATGGGAAATTGAAGCGAGGTCGAGGTACTTTAAAACAACCTGTATTTGGAATATTTGAAAGGAATGGTCGAGTTTATACAGAAATAGTCCCTGATTGTAAAAAGACTACATTACAACAAGTTATCTTAGGTAAAGTTGCACTTGAAAGTGTAATTTATAGTGATGGTTGGCGTGGATACAATGGTTTGGTAGATGTTGGTTACTCAAAGCATTTTAGAGTAAATCATGGAGCGAATGAATTTGCCAGAGGACAATGTCATATAAATGGAATAGAATCATTCTGGAGCTTTTGTAAAAGAAGGCTAGCAAAGTTCAACGGTATATCAAAAGAGTATTTTGATTATCATCTTAAAGAAACAGAATGGTGTTGGATGAGGGAGCCTAATGAGCTAGCAACAGAGTTGTGGGACCTCATTAGGTAAAACTAAGTGCAAATCTGCTAGTCTAGAGCCAAAACATTTTTAACTAGACTCCATTTACTTAAGTCAAGATTCATTTTTATAACCCCTTATTCTATTTATTTTTAACTTACATCTAATTTTAGTTCATTGATCAATAGAACTAATTTTATATTTTATAGAGTTTTTAAATTTAACATAATACAGCTTTAACTCCAAAAGCTGTTGGATATTATCCTTTTTGATTTTTTAAAGTAAATAAAAAATAGAGCCATTAGGCTCTATTTTTTTATTTAGCATCATCTGTCATTCAAGTTTTGCTTTCGAGTGACACGGATGTGTTGCAAATGTCATTGGATGTGTCGTTTACCGCGGTAATTATTACCAGCTCAACGCACCGCCCGTCTGATAATCAGTCACACGCGTTTCAAAGAAGTTCTTCTCTTTACGCAAGTCCATCATTTCAGACATCCATTGGAACGGGTTGTTTACGCCAACAAACTGTTCAGGTAAACCGAGCTGACTTAAACGGCGGTTACAGATGAATTTCAAATATTCTTCCATCATACCTGCGTTCATGCCCAATACACCACGTGGCATAGTGTCACGCGCATATTCAATTTCAAGCATCGTGCCTTCGAGAATCATTTGAATCACTTCTTGCTGGAATTCTGCAGTCCATAAGTGCGGGTTCTCAATCTTGATTTGGTTAATCATGTCGATACCAAAGTTCAAGTGCATAGATTCATCACGTAAAATGTACTGGAATTGCTCTGCAACACCATTCATTTTGTTACGACGACCCATCGACAAAATTTGGCTGAAACCGCAGTAGAAGAAAATACCTTCAAGTACACAATAGAATGCGATTAAGTTGCGTAGCAAAATTTGGTCGTTTTCAGGTGTACCTGTTTTGAAAGTAGGATCGCTTAAAGATTGCGTGTACTTCAAGCCCCATGCTGCTTTACGCGCAACCGATGGTACTTCGCGGTACATATTGAAGACTTCGCCTTCATCCATACCTAACGATTCGATACAGTACTGGTAAGCGTGAGTGTGAATCGCTTCTTCAAAGGCTTGACGCAAAATGTACTGGCGGCATTCAGGGTTGGTAATGTGGCGATAAATTGCCAATACCAAGTTGTTAGCAACCAATGAGTCTGCAGTAGAGAAGAAACCAAGTGAACGCATAACAATGGTGCGCTCATCTTCAGTTAAGCCATTTTCAGACTTCCACAACGCGATGTCGTGGTTCATGTTGACTTCTTGCGGCATCCAGTGGTTTGCACAACCATCTAGATATTTTTGCCATGCCCATTCGTATTTGAACGGTACAAGCTGGTTTAAGTCTGCACGACAGTTGATCATGGCTTTATCATCAACCTGTACGCGCGATGCACCCATTTCCAGTTCTTCAAGACCAGGAGCAACGTCCAATTGATCTAGAGCGTTAGATGCTCTTGCCAACGGATCGGTTGAATCTGTTGCTCCACTTCTAGGGGCTGCAGCGGGTTGTGCAGTTGCCACAGGCGTCTGTGGTTGCTCTGCATCAGATACCATCTGCGTATCATGCGCTTTTTGCGGCTCGACGGGCGCAGACTTGTGTTCAGGAGCAGCCGGTTTTTGCGAATCATCTTCGAAATCGTCCCAACTTAGGATAGACATATCAATTCTCTCTTCGTTGCTTTATATCTTTTATGGACATCCAGCTACGCTGAGATGTCTTAATATACGCTTAATTTGTGAAAGCAAAATTAAGTTTTGCTCATCTTGGTCTGAAAAATGTACATTCCGACCAATTTGCTCACGACTTATTTTGCTTTCGCTGTTGTTTTGCCGCTTGCACCCAAAAGTAAGCAATGGGTGCATAAAACAATACAACAAAGGAAATCAGCAAGACCGCAAGTCCTAACATATAGTTGTGGGTCATGTGTGGCATGGTGATTTCCTTGGTTATTCATCTGGATTGGTTGCCCTAAGTTTTAAGACAACCAAAAAATCTTATAAATTAAAAGTTGAACTCAATAATTTTGTTACTAACTCATTCTCTAACAGAATATTAATCGCTAGTAAAAGGCTTGATGTTGCTTCTACTAAATTTGCAAAACTGTTTAAAATATCAGCTAAAGCTAGTAAAAATGTAATGATTAATAAGCTCATGGTAGCTCCATTTATATTGTAAGAAGCTACTTTCATGGCGATGTGCTAGTAAAAACATCTACTAGAGTCACATTATTTGCCACGTAGGTAGCTAATAATGTTTTCTGACTTCTAGTTATTTATTTTACTGACATGCCTCACAATCAGGGTTGTCAATTGAACATGCCATTGGCACTGGCGCTGCTTGAGCAAAATCTTCATCAACTGCTGCAGCTGCTTCTGGTGCAACGGCTGCCACAGGAGCTGCAGTTACGGTTGCAGGTTTTACTGCGTTCAATGCACCTGTGTTAATGGTCGATTTCTCTGCAGAAGTCGCACCCAATGCACGTAGGTAATAAGTCGTTTTCAGACCACGTAACCATGCCATTTTATAAGTCAGGTCAAGTTTCTTACCGTTTGCACCTGCAATATACAAGTTCAACGATTGCGCCTGATCAATCCATTTTTGACGACGTGATGCTGCATCTACAATCCAACGTGGCTCAACTTCAAATGCAGTCGCGAAGATTGCTTTTAACTCTTCAGGAATACGTGAAATTTTTTGTACTGAACCTTCAAAGTGTTTCAGGTCGTTAACCATCACAGAATCCCACAAATCACGCGCTTTCAATGCACGAACGAGGTAAGGGTTGATTACTGTAAATTCACCAGACAAGTTCGACTTCACATATAAGTTTTGGAATGTCGGCTCAATAGACTGAGAAACACCACAAATATTTGAAATGGTTGCAGTCGGTGCAATCGCCATCACATTTGAGTTACGCATACCGTCTTTTTGAACTTTGGCACGTAAGCTGTCCCAATCTAAACGCTGTGTACGATCTACTTCAAACATACGTTCTGGACGTGATTTCGCCACAATGTCTAAAGAGTCAATTGGTAAGATGCCTTGATCCCACAATGAACCTTTAAATGTTTCGTAAGTACCACGCTCAACCGCCAAGTCGCTTGACGTTTGAATTGCGTAGTAGCTAATTACTTCCATAGACTCATCGGCAAAATCAACCGCAGCATCTGAACCATAAGCCAAGTTCATTTCATATAGCGCATCTTGGAAGCCCATGATGCCCATACCCACAGGGCGATGCTTCAAGTTTGAATTTTTCGCTTGTGGCACTGCGTAGTAGTTGATGTCGATGACGTTATCGAGCATACGTACCGCAGTTTTAATGGTGCGTGCTAGTTTTTCACGATCTAACACACCGCCTTGAACGTGTTGCACAAGGTTGATTGAACCTAGGTTACATACTGCAATTTCATCTTGGTTTGTGTTTAGGGTGATTTCTGTACATAAGTTAGATGAGTGCACTACACCAACGTGTTGTTGTGGTGAACGTAGGTTACATACGTCTTTGAACGTGATCCATGGGTGACCAGTTTCAAACAGCATAGATAACATTTTGCGCCATAAGTCCTTCGCACGAAGTTTCTTATGCAGCATGTTAGTTTCTTTGGCAATGCTTTCGTAGTACGCATAACGCTCAGCAAAAGCTTCGCCCGTCAAGTCGTGCAAGTCTGGTGTTTCAGATGGCGTAAACAATGTCCATTCTGCATCTTCAAAGACACGTTGCATGAACAAGTCAGGTACCCAGTTGGCTGTGTTCATATCATGGGTACGACGACGGTCATCCCCTGTGTTTTTACGCAGCTCTAGGAATTCTTCGATGTCTAAGTGCCAAGTTTCTAAGTACGCACATACCGCACCTTTACGCTTACCACCTTGGTTGACCGCAACAGCTGTATCGTTAGCAACTTTAAGGAACGGAACAACACCTTGAGATTTACCGTTAGTTCCTTTGATATATGAGTTCAAGGCACGTACTGGCGTCCAGTCATTACCTAAACCACCGGCCCATTTAGACAGCATCGCATTGTCACGCATTGCGCCATAAATGTTGTAAAGGTCATCGGAAATTGTAGTTAAGTAACAGCTTGATAACTGTGGACGTAGCGTACCTGAGTTAAACAGGGTGGGCGTAGATGCCATGTAGTCGAAGCTAGACAATAAGTTATAGAACTCGATTGCACGTGCTTCACGGTCATCTTCATTGAGCGCCAGACCCATTGATACACGCATAAAGAACAATTGTGGAAGTTCAAAGCGTACGCCATTTGAGTGAATGAAATAACGGTCAAATAAGGTTTGCAGACCTAAATAGGTAAACTGGTTTGAGCGCTCAGGTTGAATCGCTGCAGCAAGTTTGGCAAGGTCAAACTCAAGTAAGTCTGCAGAAAGCAAATCAAGCTCAACACCTTTTTTCAGGAAAGTTTCTAATGCTTCGCCTTCAGGTGTATCTGTTGCTAAACCTAAAAATTCTAAGCCTGTTGCGACCAAGTCATTACGCAATAAACGCGCAGTCACATAGGTATAGTTCGGCTCTTGCTCAATACGGGTACGAGTCGCCATCATCATGGTGGTTGAGATGTCTGACTCTTTTACGCCGTTGTAAAGATTCTTTACGGTTTCATCAATGATGGCATCTACATCAATGCCTTCTAAACCTTCAGCAGCTTTATTTACTGTCGCTTTTAACGCACCTAAGTCGAGTGGTTTAAGCTGACCATTGGCATCGGTCACTTGTAAGGTTGGGTGATGATTTTCACCTGCTTGCTTACGTGCTTCAGAGCGTTGTTCACGGTAGATGACATAAGCACGGGCAACTTTTTGTTCGCCAGTACGCATCAGCGCAAGTTCAACTTGGTCTTGAATTTCTTCAATGTGAATAGTTCCGCCAGACGGTAAACGGCGATTGAACGTGTTCAGCACCATTTCTGTCAGTTGTTCGATACGATCATGAATACGGCTTGAGTCTGCGCTTTGTTGACCTTCTACAGCCAAAAACGCTTTGCCAATTGCAACCGCAATTTTTTCAGCATCGAAAGCGGCAACATCACCAGTGCGTTTAATCACTTGTAATTGACCGGGGGTTGATGTGATTACGCTCATGTCAGCATAGCTCCATTGTCATCTATTGTTATGTTTATGGACCATTTAAACTGGGCAAAATTTAGGCCACAGCGTTTGAGGAATAAACACAAGACTTAGTGGTTTAAAATTGAATTGAACACAAGATACGGGAAAATTGAGGGTAGATCAATATTGACTTTTTTTTAAATTTTGACTTTTTCTGAATTAAAATTTATCTCAAAAATACCGAATTTTGTCCTATTGGCTATAAGCCTTATCAGACAAGGGCATAGCATAGCAAAGCTCGGAAAAACTGCTTATAGATAACCTTGTGGATAACTTGGAAAGTTAGGAGATAATTTTTCTAAATCAAGCAAGGGCTTGATCTAGTGCAAAAAATACCCATTTTGTAACTTAATATTTCTTAAATGTGCCCAAAAATCACTAAAACTAGAAAAATACTATAAATTCAATGCTTAATAAAAATACAACAAAATACTACGCAGATGTATCATTTTGGTGAACAGTATCTTGTTTACAATGTAAACGTGTGTATATTGCAAACTATATCAAGCCCTATCTCTCAGATTTTAAAAGGATAGGTTGAATCCAATAAAGGGACAGACTATGAGTCAAGAAGAAAAGTTAACAAAAATTTTAATTGTTGAAGATGATGAACGTCTTGCACGACTTACGCAGGAATACTTAATTCGTAATGGTTTAGAAGTTGGGGTAGAACCAGATGGCAACCGCGCGATTCGCCGTATTATTGCCGAGCAACCCGATCTTGTGGTGCTCGATGTGATGTTACCAGGTGCCGATGGTTTAACTATTTGCCGTGAAGTTCGTCCACATTATCACCAACCGATTTTGATGTTGACTGCACGTACCGAAGATATGGATCAGGTGCTAGGTTTGGAAATGGGTGCCGATGACTATGTTGCAAAACCTGTGCAGCCGCGCGTATTGTTGGCGCGTATTCGTGCTTTATTACGCCGTACCGACAATGTGACTGAAGATGAAGTCGCACAGCGCATTGAATTTGATGATTTAGTGATTGATAACGGTGGCCGTTCTGTGACTTTAAATGGTGAATTGGTTGATTTCACCAGCGCAGAATATGACTTATTATGGTTATTGGCTTCGAATGCAGGGCGTATTTTATCTCGTGAAGATATTTTTGAGCGTCTGCGCGGCATTGAATATGATGGTCAAGACCGTTCAATTGATGTGCGTATTTCGCGTATTCGTCCAAAAATTGGCGATGATCCTGAAAATCCAAAACGTATTAAAACGGTACGCAGTAAAGGTTATTTGTTCGTTAAAGAAACCAACGGCATGTAATACGCTTTTTTCTGAGTTTAATACCGACTCAAATATAAAATAAGTCACATAGGACGGGTTTTGTGCTTAAACACAGTATATTCTTGCGCATCTATGCAGGATTGGTGATCTTAGTTGCGGTAGTTGCCATTTTGGCTTACTTATTGGTGCAAATCATCAACTATCAGCGTGCGCAAGAATATCGTGAGTCTTTAACTGATGGTATGGCTTATATTATTAGTGAAGGGATTGCACGACAACAAAACGAACAGCAAAAGAAAGACTGGATTTCTGATGCATCGGATTTGCTAGAATTGCCCATGTATTATGTGCAGGCAGACAAAGTAGATTTGTCGCGCACAGAGCTTCGACGGATTAAAGAACGTAAAGCCGCTGTGCGCTTTGATGCCAAAAATATGATTGCCTATATTATTTTGGGCATGAAAGATGATCCAAGTCATTATTTATATATCAAGGCAGATAAAATCACAGAACGGCAAATGAAAGCATTGCCGATTTTTGTTTTAGATTATTTGGTGTATTACCCAGGTCAGGAAAAAGAATATCTGGCCAAAATTCAGCAGCACTTTTCTTATCCAGTCAATATTAAAAATATTCAGGAACTTCCACTCGATTCAGAACAGATTGGTAGTTTAAGACTCGATCAAAGCATTATTTTATATCGTGACAATGCCACTGTGCGTGGTACAACCATCTCGATTGTGTCACCGATGCCAAACTCCCCCTCAGAAGTTTTGGTTTTAGGGCCTGTGCCGTTATTTGACTGGATGCCATTCCAGTTGGCAGCAGGTATTACCTTGCTCAGTATGTTTATGTTGAGTTTAGGGGTTTACGGTCTGATCTTGCCTATGCAGCGTAAAATTCGCCAAGTGAACTATGCCTTAGACCGTACCAAATCGGGCGATTTAAACATGCGTTTGCCTGTAGATGGCACAGATGAAATGGCAAGTTTAGCATCGAGCTATAACAGCATGTCCGACCATATTCAGCGTTTGATTGAGGCGCAGCGTGAACTGATGCGTGCTGTTTCGCATGAGCTGCGCACGCCTGTGGCACGTATCCGTTTTGGTATGGAAATGCTGGCAGAAGAAGATGATTATGAATACCGCTTACAGCAAGTCGAAATGATTGATAAAGATATCGAGGCTTTAAACACCTTGATTGATGAGATCCTGACCTATGCCAAGCTTGAACAGGGCATGCCATCTTTAGAGATTGAAAAAATTGTTTTGGTTGAAGTGCTAGAGCAGGTGGTTACGGAAACCGAAGCGCTGAAAACTCAAAAAGATATTCAGTTGCTTGCACCACCTGTAACGTTGGAAGTGGAAGCTGAACGCCGTTACCTGCACCGTGTGGTACAGAATTTGGTGGGCAATGCAGTCCGTTACTGTGAGCATAAAATTTTGATCAGTGGCGGCATTAACGAGCAAGGCATGGCCTATGTTTGTGTGGAAGATGATGGGCCAGGGATTCCTGAACAAGACCGTGCACGTGTATTTGAAGTCTTTGCCCGTTTGGATGACAGCCGTACCCGCGCTTCAGGTGGTTACGGTTTAGGATTACCTATTGTGAGCCGCATTGCTTATTGGTTTGGTGGGAAGGTTGAAGTCGATCAGAGTCCGAACTTGGGCGGTGCACGTTTTACGATGGTTTGGCCGGCCAAACGGTTTCGTAAGCCAAGAAAAAAAGCCGCAGCAGAGAAAGAAAAAACCACCGATTCATTGACTTGATTTGAGTGCATCAAAACTAATTTTAGACATAAAAAAACCAGTGCAATTCAAGGCACTGGTTTTTTTTATTGCTTTTTTATCTCTATGCAGATCAATCTACAGCTGATTGCGATTCTTTATATTGCTGATCGGCCTGTTCAAAACGGTCTGTCACTTCATGACTTGGTGCTTTGCCCAATAAACTCACCACCACAATCGCAATCCAAGAACACACAAAACCTGGAATAATTTCATAAATACCCGTATCTGCCCAAAGGTTTTTCCAAAGTATCACCATTAGTGCGCCAACAACCATCCCCGCCAATGCACCATTTAAAGTCATGCGTTTCCAGAACAAAGACAGAATAATCAGCGGGCCAAATGCTGCACCGAAGCCTGCCCAAGCATAAGAAACCAATCCCAAGACTTTCGATTCAGGATTACCCGCCATACAAATAGCAAGCAGTGCAATCATGAGAACCATGCCACGTCCGACCCAGACCAATTCATTTTGTGAAGCATTTTTGCGTAAGAAAGATTTGTAAAAATCTTCAGTTAAAGTACTTGAGCAGACCAAAAGTTGACAGCTTAGGGTACTCATCACAGCAGCTAAAATTGCCGCCAGTACCACACCTGCTACCCACGGGTTAAACAGAATTTTGGTAAGTTCCATAAATACTGTTTCAGGGTTGGCATTGACCACACCTGCCAGTTCAGGATGTTGTTGGAAGTAGGCGATACCAAAAAAGCCTGCAGCCACCGCACCGCCTAAACATAAGGTCATCCATGTCATGCCAATACGACGTGCATTCGGAATAGACTTGACTGAATCAACCGCCATAAAACGCACTAAAATATGTGGTTGTCCAAAATAGCCTAAGCCCCATGCCATGAGGGAAATGATCGCCACCCAGCTTAAATCACCGACTAAATTCAGCGCTTGCGGGCGAGCTGCTTCTAAAGCAAGTGTAACTTGGCTGAGGTCAGAAAAGCTGAGTAGGGTAATGATTGGGGTCAGCAAGAGCGCAAAAATCATCAAGCCAGCTTGAATGGTGTCCGTCCAGCTGACTGCCAAGAAACCACCAATAAACACATAGCTAATGGTCGCAATGGCACTAATCCACAATGCAGTGCTGTAAGGCAAATCAAACATACTTTCAAATAAGCGCGCCCCTGCGACCATGCCCGAAGCACAATAAATTGCAAAGAAAACTAGAATTACGCAGGCAGATACAATTCTTAAGATTTTTCTTTGATCATTAAAACGATTTGAAAAATAGTCAGGCAAAGTCAGAGCATTGTGCTGTACTTCGGTGTGTACGCGTAAACGGCCTGCCACCAAAAGCCAGTTTAACCATGCGCCAATAACCAGACCAATCGCAATCCAAATTTCAGACAAACCTGAAAGATAAATGGCACCAGGCAAGCCCATCAGCAACCAACCACTCATATCGGATGCGCCTGCAGAAAGTGCGGTAACAAAACTGCCAAGACGGCGACCACCTAAAATGTAGTCCGAGAAGTTTTGAGTCGCGCGATAAGCCAATAAACCAATGACAATCATGGCGACAATATAGAACAGGAAAGTAATAATGGTGGGATTGAGTGCGCTCATACAGTATCCATTTGGGTTTTGGACAGTCGACTAAAATACTGGCCGCTGCTAGATGTAAGTCACTCAATTTGGTGAGTGCAGACACTCATTTGCGGTGCTGATTTCATCAATAAACGCGAAATTTAAACATACATTAAAAAATATTTCAGATTTTTTTCTGAATGTGCATAAAAATAGGCAGCTTGAAAGCTGCCTATCATCTTGATGTTTATCTGATTTGCTTATGGATTATTACGTCCCATAACACCACGAATGGTGTTCAAGACATCTGCAGGTAAGACCACAGTTTTGGCATTGTTCGATTTCGCCATATCTTGCATGGCTTTCACGTATTGCTCACCCAATAAGTACGCCACAGGAATTTCTTTATCACCTACCGCAGAGCTGACCATTTCAATAGCGCGTTGTGAAGATTCTGCCAATACAACTTGTGCTTCAGCATCACGACGCGAAGCTTCTAAACGACCATCGGCTTCTAAAATAGCTGCTTGTTTTTCACCATCGGCTTTGGTTACGGTAGCACGACGCTGACGCTCTGCTGCAGCTTGTTCTTCCATCGCTGCCTGCATGGTATGCGATGGTTTAATATCCTGAATTTCTACAGTTTTAAGGGTAATTCCCCAGTCTGAAATATCATCAGAAATGGCTGCTTTGAGTTTGGCTTTGATGTGATCGCGCGAAGACAAGGCATCATCCAAATCCATTTCACCCACAATAGAACGCAATGAGGTTTGAACAAGGTTTTGAATCGCCCAAGTATAGTTTTCAATGCCATACACTGCTTTTTCAGGAGTCGTGAGATTAATGTACGCTACCGCATTCATGAGCAGAACTGCGTTGTCACGGGTAATGACTTCCTGAGATGGAATATCTAATACAATATCTTTGGTGGTGACTTTATAGGCCACTTCATCGACATAAGGAATGACGAAGTTAAGTCCCGGTGCAAGTGTGGTGTGGTATTTACCCAGACGTTGCACAATCCACTTATAACCTTGCGGAACAATTCGCACGCCTTTAAAAATGGTAATTCCAACAAAGGCTAAAATCGCTAAAACAATAATAGATCCACCAGACATTTTAATTTCTCACTTTTTCGTTGTCATGTGCGCTGTGATGCGGCTGCACCACCAAATCATTACCCAAAATATCAATCACGCGAATACGATCTCCCACTTGCACAGGGCTTGTGGTGCGGCAGTTCCATTCGTCTGAACCAAGTACGGGCATCGGGAAACGGACTTTAATTTGATCATGTTCCAAGTTGGTTTGAATAACCATGCCAATTTGTCCAATAGTGGCTTCGCGTGACAAGCCTGCTTTGGTTTTATCGGTAGATAAGGGTTTGATAAATTTAAACCACGCCAAGGTACACAGTACCGACAAGATAATCCACATCACCAATTGGGTGGTGGTACCCATCATGGGGAACATCCAGTATAAAATACCGACCATGACTGCCCCAATACCAAACCATAAAGCGGCAAACGCAGGCAAGACCAGTTCTGAAAGCATTAACAGAACGCCTAGTACAAACCAGTGCCAAGGTTCAAGAACGAATTCCATACATCTACTCGCGTATTTTTACGATTGGTTAATTCTAATTGCTTAGAGAAACGCATCGACTTAAAAAGATGCGCTCTCATCACTTTAACAGATCAATAAGTTTATGAATATTAAAAAAATCACTGAATCCTAAAATTTCGGACGCGGTGCAGGTTTCAGCGCGGCAGGTGATTTTTTAAAGTTATTGATGGCTTGCAGAATTGCTTTGACCTGTAATTGTGCGGCTTTTTCACCTTCTAAAATGGTTTGGTTACTGGCTTTTAAATCTAGAGTACCAATATGTCCAACTTTAGGTTGAATCACGATATTGGCCTGCGCCAATTCCTGATTGATGCTTTGCTGCCCCATAATATTGAGGGTTTGATCGAGTAAGCCCCACATGCTGACAGGTTGATTGCCTGTCGGACGTGCAGAAATATCCACTGCAATGACTAAGTCGGCACCCATCGCTTTAGCCGTCTGTACGGGAATTGGGCTGACCAAGCCGCCATCCACATATTGTGTTCCGCCAATGGTGGCAGGTACAAAAACATTCGGAATACTGCAAGAGGCACGTACGGCTTGACCAGCATTGCCTTTAATAAAGTCGGCTTTACGTCCATTATCTAAACGTGTGGCAACGGCAGCAAAACGAATTGGAAATTTTTCAATCGGTTTATTTGCCACGTGTTGATTGACAAAGTCTTGTAACTTTTGACCTGCAATAAAACCCTGACGGTTTAAGGTTAAATCACGAATGTCGGATTCTTTAAAGGTTAGGGCAATATGTTGGAGCTGATAAGGACTTTTACCACTGGCGTATAAACTGCCGACAAAGCTGCCTGCACTGGTGCCTGTGACAATTTTTGGTTTAATCCCGTGAGACTCTAAAACTTTAATGACGCCAATATGTGCAAAACCTTTAGCACCACCGCCACCCAGCGCCAGTGCAATTACAGGTTCACGTGCTTGGATAGGTGTGGTGCTTGGCGGTGTTTTTGTTGTTTTGTCGCAGCCAGCCAAAGTTAGAGCTAGTACGCCCACTAAAGAATAACGAATCAGTTGCATATCAAATCTAAATTTAGATCAAAGAATATTGCGCCCATCTGAACAAAAAATAGAAACTTTGACTAGCCCTTTTTCAAAAGCTTTTGTAACGGTTTTGCCAACCAATGTGGATTTTTAGCCGAAAACTTGCCGTGATATTGCGTATAAATTGCATCTAAATCTTGAGCATAATCGCCCGTAGGATGAAACACGCCCAAAATATGAATGGTTTTGTGTGCATAATCAAAAGAGAACATCACAATTGGGATATTGGCGCCGTAGGCAATATGGTAAAAGCCACTGCGGATATTTTCGGCTTGTTTACGTGTGCCTTCGGGCGCCATACCAATCCAGATTTTTTCTTTTTTTCGTACAATATCAATAATATCTTGGGTATGTCCTTGAGGAGAATGGCGCACCACAGGAATTACCCCAATCCAGTTTAAAAGTGGCTTGAGTGGGGTTTCAAATAAAGTGTGCTTACCAAAAATAGTAATTTGAATACCTAAACCGAGTAGGGCGGTAAAACCATGCCACGCATCAATATTTGACGTATGCGGTGAGATAATAGCAACTGCTTTGGGCAAGTTGGGAAATTCGCCCACCATTTGCCAGCCTTGCGCCAAAAAAATATTTTTAAATAAAGCACGACTGCTGGCTGTTCCACGTTGTGGAACTTGGTCGGGTAACTGTGGAAATTGCCGTGCACTGCGTGCAAAAGGATTGGTGATTTTCATGAATGCGATGTCATCCTGACGTGCGTGATTAACAACAATAAATACCCAATATCATGACGCATGAATCTAAATCTATTCAAGATATTAGACTTTCGCTTTGTCTGATTCATTGGCAAAATAGTCGAAATCTGAATGTGAAAGTGATGAAAAATAACAATCCATTATTCAAAATTTTAGTGTAGTACTGCGTTTTTTTGATCTTTTGCCCATATCTAAATTGAGATGCTATGCCCAATTTGCGCCAAACTTATTTGTTGTTATTTTCTCTGTATTGGGCGCAGGGCTTGCCTGTTGGTTTTATGACCCATGCCTTGCCTGTGATTTTACGTGCGCAAGGTGTGTCTTTGGCACATATTGGCGGTTTCGGTTTGTTAATGCTGCCATGGTCAATCAAAGTGTTTTGGGCACCTTTGGTGGATCGCTTTGGACATTCATATTTTGGGCATTATCGTAGCTGGATTTTGCCGTGCCAGTGGCTGAGTGTTTTGGTGCTGATTGGGCTGTCCTTTTTACCGATTGAGTCCTTAAATCATCCTATCTATTTGTGGGTGTTTTTTGTGGCTTTGCTCGGTATGAACTTGGTCGGTGCAACCCAAGATATTGCCACCGATGGTTTGGCGGTCAATATTTTACAAGCCAAACAGCAACATTGGGGTAATATCTTTCAGGTGGTTGGTTCACGACTGGGCTTTATTGTGGGTGGTGGTGCAATGCTGTGGGCATTGGATTGGCTAGATTGGCAAAAAACTTTCTTAATTTTAGCGGGATTGGTGTTTTTAAATACCTTGCCAATTGTAATGTTTAAAGAGCCACAACATGCTGCTAAACAAGTGCTTGTTCAAGCTCAAAGTAAAATGTCATTTCACGCACGTCTTGCTGCGATTCGTGAATATCTGCGCTATTTTGTGGAAACGCCTGTACTGTACGCATGGCTATGGGTGTTACTCAGCTTTAAAATTGCCGATGGTTTGGCTGGCCCTTTATTAAAACCTTTAATGGTAGATTTAGGCTTAAGCTTTTCTCAAATTGGCATTTATGTGACCATGTTGGGAGCCATGGCCGCTTTGTTAGGTGCAGGCATCGCAGGGTTGATGCTGAAATGGTGGTCTAGAGCGCATGCCCTCATCATTTTTTCTGTGCTTAAAATTTTGAGTTTAGTGGCCTATGCTTATTTGGCTGAATTGTATGAACAGCAAGTTGATGTTGCACACTGGCTGATTTATAGCATTAATGCTGCAGAAGATTTGTGCTCTGCCATGTTACTTGTGGTGATGCTGACCTTGATTATGCAGTACAGCCGTAAACAATACGCAGGGACCGACTTTACATTTCAGGTTGCGATTATGGCGACTGTGAGCGGGGTACTCTATACCCTGAGTGGAATGTTGGGCGATGCTTTAGGCTATGCGAATTACTTGCTGTTGATTTGTGTTGTTGCGATTTTATGCCTTGTCACGATCTGGAAATGGGCAAAGCTTGCGAAAAGCGCTCACTCATCCACGCTCGAATAAGAAGATAGATCATCAAGACAGAATGACAGGCTTAAACCACTTTAAAAAATTCATTGAGTGGAAAAAATAAAAGCGACCTTTAAAGAGTCGCTGGAGTATAAAAGGTATCCACATTGAAGCAGATACCGATCTCGTTTTTGTGATTTTCAAAAATTATTATTTGCGCTTTCAGTGCTTCACTTCGGCAGCGCAGGCAGTATAACGTTAAATTATGACAATCCTGCGACAGTTTAAGTCGCATAGAGATGTGTTGCAGGTAAAATCAGCATATTCTAGCTGCGGTATGGGGTATTGATTGCCTGTGTCCATTGTTGGTGATTACAACGCGGGCAGACTTCATTGGCATGTTTAAGTAAACGGACATGCCCGCAATACATGCAGGCATAATAAGTGTGTGGAACTATGCGGTACGCGAGTTGGCAAGCTTTAGGAAATAAGGGTAAACCATAGCGTGTGGCATCGCCATGAAAAAACAACATGCTGAATTTTCCATCACTTTCTAGTAAGCCAACACGTACTTGCCCTAAATGCTCCACGCCTTGTTGGCGCATTTCGGCAAAGAATTCATCATGCGACATTTTACCGTACTTAATTTTTTCTAAGACCAATTCACCATCTTCTACAATATATAGCGATTTACCTTCAATCAAATCTTCAAAGGGTTGGTATTTCATCATGAGCCATGTGGTCAGGCGATACATCCCAATCACCACTGTCATCACCACCAAGGCATGTACCAAGGGTAAATCTTCAGTGAACATAGGGTCGCCCGCAATAGAACCGAGCGATAAAATAATGGCCAATTCAAAAATAGAAAGCTGGCGTACTCCGCGTTTTCCTGTGAGGCGTAAAAATAGAATAATCATGCCAAACATGAGTGCAGCACGAATCATTAATTCTGCAACAAATGTCCATGTGGTGTCGTGAATGAAGATGGTGAACCAATCCATAGATTGTCTATTTTGTTATTTTGATGCTTGATACTATGCTTAAATTGAGTGGGTAAAATAGTGGTTTTGAGTAAAGAACTGCAATTATTTTAGTGGTTTAGAAACATAGAAATTTGTTATATTGCCTAAAAACTATAAATACAAAAATAATGAATCAGAAGATGAATTCACAACTATTACAATTTGCCAAATCTATGCGTCATGCTGCTACGGATGCTGAAAATTTGCTGTGGCAACTACTTAGTGCAAACGCTTTATGGTGCTCAAATTTAGACGTCCGTAGATGATTGAACCGTATATTGTAGATTTTTACTGTCATGAGATTGGCTTGGTCATTGAGTTGAATGGCGGTCAGCACAATACGGAAAATGGTCAGGCTTATGATGTCGAGCGCACTCAGTTTTTAGAGACTTTGGGCTTAACTGTCGTGCAGTATTGGAATTCTGATGTGTTGGGAAGGGTGGATGTGGTGTTGGAGGATTTGTGGCAGGTGTGTTCTGAATTGAAAAATACCTCTTTTATTAAAGAGGTATTTTGAAAATTATCGACGATTGCTTGATTCAAAATCTACACGGGGATCAGCACTTTCCGTAGTTACTCTGTAATTTGACGGTAAATTAACAGAATCTTTAACCCATGTAGGTCTAGGACGGCTAGAAGCTGTTAGGGTTGTTAAAGTATTTTGATTATTTCTTGATGTAGAGTTTTGAGAGTTCTGTGTATGTCTGGACATTGCATTCTCCCGTTAACCATAAAATTAATAGATATAGACATAATATGCTAAAAATAGCTGCTGCACAATTAATCTCTGAATAAGCTTTTTCTAAAGCAATAACTTTGTCTTCAAGCATTTGGGCATTTCGAGAAATTAAATCCTGATAAATTTCTCCCATATACCACAGGCATGTTCTTTCGTCATTATCCATAAAAGTGTTAATTAAATTGGTGTCATCCAACGGAACTTTTTCTAGTGCAGAAAGACTAAGTACTTTTGCAATTTTATACCAACAGCTTAGAATTGCTATAAACAAGATTACACATAAAATATATAAAATCCATTTAGTTAATGAAGTGCAAGCATAAGCAGTAAAAGTTTCTAACTTGGTTAGTGCTGCTGAGTAGGCAACTATCACAATACCAACCATTGTTGAATATTTAATTGCTTTATCATCCAGTGATTTACTTCTATCGATCTCTAGTTGATATTCATGCTTGGAAACTTCAAATAGAATTTTATATTTATTGATGTCATCTTGGCTCATATTGAAAAACAAAGGGCTGAATAATCAGCCCTTTATACACAAATTAGATCAAACTAACAACACATTAAAGCGCTGCAATCTGCTCCATATTCGCTTTAATTTTCGCTAACTGATCTGCAAATTCAGCAAGTTTCACTTTCTCGCCTTCAACCACAGCCGCAGGGGCTTTCGCCACAAAACCTTCATTTGCAAGTTTAGTTGCAATTTGGTCATGCTGCTTTTGAACCTTGTCTAAGTCTTTTTGTAGACGACCCAATTCTGCTTTCGGGTCAATCAAACCCTTCATTGGAACGAATACAGACACGTGACCGACTACAGAAGAAGAAGACAATGGTGGTTGTTCACCATCTGCCAAGAAGGTAATGCTTTCAACTTTCGCCAATGCTTTAAACAACGGTTCAATACGAGAAATTTGTGCTTTTTCTGCTTCAGTCGTGTTCTGTAAAAGTACAGGCAATAAACGTGCATTACCTAGACCCATTTCACCACGAATGTTACGCACCGCACCAATCAAACCTTGTAGCCATTGCATATCTGCTTCGGCTTGTTCGTTGATTTTGGCTTCATCTGCAACAGGGTAGTTTGCCAACATAATGGTTTCGCCACCCAAGCCAATCATTGGCGCAAGGGTTTGCCAAATTTCTTCAGTTAAGTACGGCATGATTGGATGAGCAAGACGTAAAGAAGCTTCCATCACCGCAAGCAATACACGACGAACTTCGGCTTTGCGTTCTTCAGAAACAGACTCATCATTCAGAACAGGTTTGGTTAGCTCTACATACCAGTCGCAGTATTCATTCCAAATAAAGTCATAAATCGCTTGCGCAGCCAAGTCTAAACGGTAAGTTGCAAACGCTTGATGAACAGCTTGCTCTGCCTTTTGTAAACGGCTCACAATCCACTGTTCAGGCAATTCCCAAAGGTCTTGACGTGCCTCTTGACCAACCGTTTGACCTTCAACATTCATCAATACAAAACGGGTAGCATTCCAAATTTTGTTGGCAAAGTTACGATAACCTTCCACACGTTTCATATCAAACTTGATGTCACGACCTGTATTTGCCAATGCGCAGAAGGTAAAACGAACCGCGTCTGTGCCATAAGCCTGAATCCCTTCTGGGAATTCTTTGCGGGTCGATTTTTCAATTTTCGCTGCTTGTTTCGGGTTCATCAAACCCGTCGTACGTTTCTGTACTAAAGTTTCAAGATCTACACCGTCAATCAAGTCTAATGGGTCAAGCACGTTGCCCTTAGACTTCGACATTTTTTGACCTTCGCTGTCACGTACCAAACCGTGAACGTAAACTGTTTTGAACGGTACTTGTGGCGTGCCATCTTCATTCTTCATGAAGTGCATGGTCATCATGATCATACGCGCCACCCAGAAGAAGATGATGTCAAAACCTGTCACCAATACATCAGTGGAGTGGAAGGTATTTAAGAAGTAGTTTTCTGCATCTTTCTTGGCATCACCCGTCCAACCTAAGGTCGAGAATGTCCAAAGTGCAGAGGAGAACCATGTATCCAGTACGTCTTCGTCTTGGTTTAATTGAACATCGGCAGGGATATTATTTTTCGTACGAACTTCTTCTTCGTTACGACCTACATAAACATTGCCTTCAGCATCGTACCAAGCAGGAATACGGTGACCCCACCACAATTGACGCGAGATACACCAGTCTTGAATGTTGTTCATCCACGCCATATACATATTGCTGTATTGTTCAGGCACGAACTTGATGCGACCATCTTTCACTGCTTCAATTGCAGGC
The DNA here is from genome assembly GCF_013418545.1 of Acinetobacter sp. YH12136. NCBI lineage: Bacteria > Pseudomonadati > Pseudomonadota > Gammaproteobacteria > Moraxellales > Moraxellaceae > Acinetobacter > Acinetobacter sp. YH12136. Next base: position 201,881 of record NZ_VPBV01000001.1, on the reverse strand, counting down.
TGCGCCAACGGTGCAATTTTGACATACCATTGATCTGTCAATAATGGCTCAACAATTACGCCCGAACGGTCACCGCGAGGTGGTTTCAAGGTGTACGGTTGGATTTGATCTAACCAACCTTCGCTTTCCGCTTGTTCAACTAATTTTTTACGTGCTTCAAAACGCTCTAAACCAATGTAGTCTGCAGGTGCAGGAATGGTTTTAGAAATTTGTTCGCCTGCTTTCGCAATATATTCAAACTCAGCCAATACTTCAGCATTTTTGTTGAAGATGTTGATGATTGGTAATTCGCAGCGTTTACCGACTTCATAGTCATTGAAGTCGTGTGCAGGGGTAATTTTCACACAGCCTGTACCGAATTCTTTGTCGACATATTCATCTTTAACGATTGGAACCGCACGACCAGTAATTGGGAGGATGATGTTTTGACCAACAAGGTGCGAATAACGCTCATCATCAAGGGCAACCGCAACCGCTGTATCACCTAACAATGTTTCAGGACGAGTGGTTGCCACCACAATATGATCTTTACCATCGTGTGTGCGTAGTGATTTATCTTCAAAGAAGTATTTGAAGTGCCAGAGTGAACCTTGTTCTTCTTTATCCGACTCAACTTCTAGGTCAGATAGGGCAGTTTGTAATTTTGGATCCCAGTTTACAAGGCGTTTACCACGGTAAATTAAACCTTCTTCGTGTAGTTTCACGAAAACTTCTTTCACTGCATTCGATAAGCCTTCGTCCATAGTGAAGCGTTCACGTGACCAATCTACCGAAGAACCTAAACGGCGGATTTGACGGGTAATGTTACCGCCAGATTGTTCTTTCCATTCCCAGACTTTTTCGATGAATTTTTCACGACCTAAGTCATGGCGGCTGATATTTTGCGCGCCCAATTGACGCTCTACTACCATTTGTGTGGCAATACCCGCGTGGTCTGTACCCGGTTGCCATAAAGTATTTTTACCCGACATACGGTTAAAGCGCGTGAGGGCATCCATAATGGCGTTGTTAAAACCATGACCCATGTGCAAGCTACCTGTGACGTTTGGTGGCGGAATCATGATACAGAATGATTCGCCTTTTTCAGACGGCTTAAAGTAGCCGTTTTCTTCCCAAGTCTTGTACCATTTTTTCTCGATCTCGGTAGGATCGTAGGTTGTAGCAATATTTTGCGCTGAATCAGTCATAGTAAGAACAGGTTAAAAGTGAATAAAAAATTGCAACTATTGTAGCAAAAAAATTGCCCGCTAAGCGAGATTCAACTCAGCCAAACTTATCGCAATTGGCAGTTGGGCAAACTCATCGTATGATGGGCGACAAGTATGATAAAAACTTCAAGTTCTCCGTTGCCTGTAACACTGTTTTAAACTGGGTTTAAGCAATGGATTTTAAAATAGATGAAAACACATCAATACGGTCAAAATAGGCAAGTTCAGTTATGACTTATGCTGTATCTTTAAAATTAAAACCAGAAACATATCAAAGATTTCAACACATTCATCAACAACTCAATGCAGGTGAATCGGAAAGTTTATCTAAAGCTTTGGGGGCGGTACTGACCGATATTTCTTGTGAAATTATTGAGCAACTTTTTGGTGAATTGTCACGTTCTAGTCATTCACTGGATGGTGAATCTGAAAAAATTATTCAGCAAGTCATACAAACCATGCAAAAATATATGCCATGGTCGGTGTCGTTTTTTGGCAATGAACGCTTAACGCCTATGGTGAATTATCTGGCAAGCATGATGTATCAGCAGGAAGGGCAAGGTTTTGTGACTTATCCTGTCGATAGTATTGTTATGAAAGAAACGTTGGGTTGTATTGAGCAAATTCGGCAGGGCAACAGTGCATGTATTGCGCCTGCATTTAAAGGGTTTACTCAAATTATTGATCAGGGCGTGGGTTATTTAATTCGTGATCCGAAAAAAATGCTGAAATTTAATTTGGTGGTCGATAAAACTTTAAACGGCGTGATTCATTTGACTACGCAACTGGGGTATAAACGCCTAGAAAAAATGGGTGCGCAATTCGATTTGGAAAGTGCAGAAATTTATTTGAACCATTTTCTTGGTTTTTTACAGCATCCTGCACAGCTGAAAGCTTAAATTTTAATGACTTAGATTCTTCAATAACGCGGACAAACGGTTATGGCAAAACGAGAAAACTTAGAACATAAAGTGGTGTGGATTACAGGCGCATCTTCAGGAATTGGTAAAGCACTGGCCAAAGAATGTGCTTTACAGGGTGCGCAAGTCATTTTAACCGCACGCCGTTATGAAGAGTTGGAAAAAGTACGTGTGAGTTTGTTGAACCCTGAACGCCATCTTTCAGTCTGTGCAGACATCACCAATGAAAGTCAGGTTTTACATGCTTATGAGCAAGTTTTGGCGCGTAAAGGACGCATTGACTGGCTAATTAATAATGCAGGTTTAAGTCAGCGTGCTTTAATTGCCGATACCACTATGCAGACTGAACGCACCATTATGGAAGTGGATTATTTTTCTCAGGTCTTTCTGACCAAAACTGTCTTGCCGACCTTTTTACAGCAAAAACATGGTCGCATTATTTTTGTATCTAGTGTTGCAGCATTATTGGGTACGCAATATCGCGCGTCATATTCTGCAGCGAAAAGTGCCATTCACATGTGGGCGAATAGTTTGCGTGCCGAAGTAGCGGAGCAGGGCGTACAGGTTTCAGTTGTTTTCCCAGGATTTGTGAATACCAATGTGTCTTTTAATGCGTTGAATGGTGAAGGCAAACCACAAGGGCATCAAGATGAAGCCATTGAAAATGGTTTAGATGCAGATGAATTTGCCAAAACCACAGTAAAAGCCTTGATGGCAGGGGAAGAATATATTGTGGTGGGTGGTGCTAAAGAAAAACTGGGCGTGTTGGTGTCGCGTTTATCGCCAAGTACTTTATATAAAATGATTCGTAAAACCAAAGTGAAGTAATTTTTAATCAAAGTGACTTCAAAATAAAATAATAAAAACAAAAAGAAGGATGAGCCATGCGTTTAATGATGAATGGTATTTTTTTATTTATCAGCGCGTGGCTTTTCGCTTTCTTAGGGATGACTCAAACGACATTTGCCAAATTACAAACAAACGATGATTCGTTGTGTAAACAACCTGAATATATTGAAAAGATTTTACGACAGCACACAAATACAACCACAGTGAATGAGGACTTTTTGGCTTGTGCGGATTTCCCCAATGTTCCTGAACAAACTTTAATTGCTTATGCTGAAACTCAGACAAAAGATGATCAACCTGTAGATGATTATCAGCTGACTTTTTTAACCGTAAATAGTAAAACGCAAAAGCTTCATTCAATCTATCACGTGAAAGAGCTTTTGCCTTCAGATGCAATTGAACTGCGTTCTATCCAATTAGATTTGGCGCCGTATCAAGTTTCTGAAAGCTTAAGGGCAATTGGTTTAAGAAGGAATTATGCAGGACGTTCAAGTGCCAATCCATTTTCGGCGCAAGTACTCGATTTATATGATTTACAACATAACAAGAAAATTTTAAACGGCTTAATCGTAGCGCGCTATCAGGCAGAAACCGATACACGTTGTAATGCCAAAGTAATAGAAAGCAAAGCTATTTTAATGATCTTGCGAAATACAACTCGACAATATTTTGATATGCAATTACGTGATCGTATTCAACATTATGAAATGTCGGGCGATTTAGAAAATTGCAAAGAAACTAAACGAGTGTCTACTCAACAGCGTTTCACTTTAAAATTTGATGGTCGGCAATATCAAATTCCTCAGCCTTATCGAGATCAGTATTTATACTAAATTCTTTACAAACGCTGAAAGATGTACTCAGCGTTTTGCAGAGAATTGACTAACGCTATTTTGAACCGCCGTTCCATAAGCAAAGACTTCGACCATGCCGCCTTGCATCCCCAATTCTGTGGTGCTTAAACGCAGCCCCATAATATGATTTGCGCCCATTTTTTCAGCTTCTAATTTTAAACGGACGATGGCTTCACGACGCGCCCGCTCGACAATACTTTCATAACTGGTCAAGCGCCCGCCAAAGAAGTTCTGAATATTGGCAATCACAAACTTAAAATAATCGTGAGAAATGACCACATTGCTGTGTATCAATTGCCCAAAATTGGGACTGGTCTGGAAGCGGTTATTATCAATCTGAATATAACTTAAACGCAGTTCTTGCTCGGCTAAATATTTGAAATGTTTGCGTTCGTTGTGTCGCCCAAAACCAAAGCCTACGGCAAATAAAATCGCAAAGACAACAATTTGCAGAATTAAATTATCCATGTGATGTTATTCCTGTTCAATAATCTTTGCTTTAGTGTGATGCTGGAAATGGGTCTGGAAGTTTAGGAATATCTGCCTCGACCACCACTGCTGTACCATAAACAAACAATTCCGAAGCACCTTGAGCGATATTTGAAGTAGAAAAGCGAATCCCAACAATAGCATTGGCACCTAAACCACGTGCTTTAGCAATCATACGATCCATCGCTTCTTGGCGTGATTCTTCTAGTAATTCGGTATAAGCCGTTAATTCACCACCGACAATATTTTTGAGTCCTGCCAAGAAGTCACGCCCCACATGCTTACTGCGTACGGTGCTGCCATAGACCACATCAATTTGCCGTGAAATACGATGACCTGGTACAGATTCAAGATTACTAAGCAACATAAGATTCTAATATTTAAAAACAAGACGTATTGAAGATATGAAATGTGCTTGCAAAAAGCAATAAAAAAGCCCACCGAAGTGAGCTGATTTAGTCTTTATATCTGAGCTGTTAAGCAGCAAATTTAAGGTAGACGCAAAGACTTATTGCGCTTTACGTTCTGCCGATGATGCAGGTTGTGATGTGGCATCTGAAGTATTGGCTTTCACACCGCCACCCAAAGATTTATACAACTCCACCTGATTGTTCAAATTGGCTTGTTCCAACAACAATAAACCTTGTTCTGCTGCATAAGACGTACGCTGTGCATCCAACACGGTTAAATAGTTGTCAATGCCTGCGCGGAAGCGTGCATTAGATAATTTATAAGTGGTATTGGTCGCATCAACCAAGCGTTTTTGTGCCGCTAAACGATCACCAATATTTTGACGAACTGCCAAAGCATCATTCACTTCACGGAATGCAGACTGAATTGATTTTTCATAGTCAGCCAAAGCAATTTGTTGATCCGTTTCTGAAATTTTGATGTTGGCTTGGCGTGTGCCCCAATCAAAAATTGGCAAGTCGATGCTCGGGCCCACTGCCCAAACAAAACTGCCTGATTTAAACAAATCACTCAAGTCAGTTGATGCATAGCCTGCATTGCCCGTGAGGCTAATGCTTGGGAATAAACGTGCTTTTGCTGCACCAATATTGGCACCCGCAGCCGATAGTCGATACTCTGCAGTACGAATATCAGGACGGTTATTCAGCAAGTCACTTGGTAAGCCAGCGCCAATTGCGGTAGTTTTGGTAATGTGCGTCACACGCTGCGTTGGCAATAACGCACTTGGAACTTGTTCGCCCACCAACAAGTTCAGCAAGTTTTGTGCTTGCGCGACTTGGGTTTTGTAGTTGGCGACATCATTACGTGCAGTTTCAACTGAAATTTGTGCCTGACGGACAGGTAATTCACTATCAATGCCGACATCAAAACGCTTTTTGTTGAGGTTATAAGACTCAAGCTGTGTTTTTAAGGTTTGGTCTGCCAGTTTTAAATTGGCATTGGCAAAAGAATAGTTGAGCCATGCTTGCGCCACCTGACCAATCAAGGCAATTTGTGTGGCATCACGCGAGCTTTGAGTTGCCAAGAAGTTATCTAATGCATTGTCTTTTAAGCTGCGTACACGACCCCAAAAATCTAGTTCGTAGGCAGTTACACCTAAACCAACGTTATAGCGTGTGTGTGTGCCTAAAGCAGTACCTTGGTCTTGACGCAGTACGCCACCGCTAGCACCAATGGTAGGTAACTGGTTGTTTTCGGTAATTTGATAGGCTTGTTGGGCACGTTGGATATTCAGCGTCGCTGTGCGTAAATCACGGTTATTGTTCAATGCCATATCCAAAACTTGTAATAAGCGTTGATCGGCAAAGAAATCTTTATAACCTTGTTCAGCAACTGAAGTACCCGATGCAGCAGCAGTATAGCTGCTTGGAATACTTGCCTGAGCGACGGGCTCTGGCCCACGCATACTTTGACAAGCTGTCAAAGCAAGCGCGAGGGCAGAAACCGCAATACCACGGCCTGTATGCGACCATAAGTTTTGCATCACGATACATGCTCCTGATTATTTTGTTGTTTTGGTTTGTATTTAAAGATACTTCTAATCCAGACATAGAATACAGGAATAAAGAAGATCCCTAACAAGGTTGAGCTAATCACACCACCTAACACACCATAACCTACTGAGTGTTGGCTACCTGCACCCGCACCTGATGAAAGTGCAAGCGGCAATACACCAAAACCAAAGGCCAAAGTGGTCATAATGATTGGGCGTAAACGCATTTTTGCAGCATGCAAGGTCGCTTCAAACAGGTCTTCACCTTTTTCTTGTAGCTCTTTGGCAAATTCCACAATCAAAATCGCGTTTTTGGCTGATAAACCAATCACGGCAATAATCGCCACTTGGAAGTAAATGTTGTTGGATAGGTTCGGGTTTTTGAACAAGATCATGCCCCCGAAGGTGAGCAATAATGCTCCGACAATACCCAACGGTACCACCAACAGCACCGAGAATGGAATAGACCAGCTTTCATACAAGGCTGCCAAACACAAGAATACAATCAGTAATGACAGTGCATAGAGGAATGGTGCCTGATCGCCCGATTCACGTTCTTCAAGTGATAAACCTGTCCATTCATAGTCAAAGCCGTTTAAGCCCATAGATGGAAGTTTTGCGACAATTTCTTCCATCGCTTGCATGGCTTCACCAGAGCTGACACCTGGCGCAGGTGCACCCTGAATGTTCTTGGCAGATACGCCGTTATAGCGTTCCAAACGAGGTGAACCATAAATCCATTCACCTGTTGCAAAGGCAGAGAATGGCACCATTTCACCACGGTTGTTGCGGACATACCACTTGTTCAGGTCTTCAGGCATCATGCGTGAATCAGATTCGGCTTGCACATAGACTTTTTTCACGCGACCACGGTCAATAAAGTCATTGATGTACGAACCACCCCAAGCCATGCCCATGGTGCTGTTGATTTCAGCAATGCTGACACCTGCCGCACCTGCTTGCGCTTGGTCAATAATAATACGGTACTGTGGTGTATCTTCTTGACCATTTGGACGTACGCCCATTAAGCGAGGGTCTTTAGATGCTTCACCCAACACAATATTACGTGCCATGGTGAGTTTTTCATGACCATTGCCCGCAGCATCTTTCAGTTGCAAGTTAAAGCCTGAGCTGACACCTAATTCTGGCATCGCAGGAAGCTGTAATGGCATGATGTAAGTGGCATCTTTCACAATCATGTTCAGTGCCATACCACGCTGGATAATTGCACCAACTTGAGATTCAGGGCTTGTACGCTCACTCCAGTCTTTTAACTTAATGAACGCCATACCTGCGTTTTGACCAACGCCTGAGAAAGAGAAGCCTGAAACACTAAATACCGATTGCACATGCTCTTTTTCATTTTCTCTGAAAAAGTTGGTCATGCTGGTCATGGTGGCGTCAGTACGTTCCAAAGTTGCATTTGGTGGGAGTTGTACCAATGTCATCACCACGCCCTGATCTTCATCAGGCAAGAATGATGATGGTAGTTTTTGGAACACTAACACAATAATGCCCAGTACCACTGCATATAAAACCCCCGAGAAGATTTTATGATGCGTCATGCGGTTAACACCACCTTGATATTTAACCGAGAGCTTATCGAAACTGCGGTTAAACCAGCGGAAGAAACGCGCAAAAATACCGTTGCTTTCAGGCTTGTTTGGATCGTGTTGTTTAAGAATCGTGGCACATAGGGCAGGGGTAAAGGTCAACGCTACGACCAGTGACAACACCATTGCAGTCACAAGCGTAATTGAGAATTGACGATAAATAACGCCTGTAGTCCCACCAAAGAATGCCATAGGTACGAATACCGCAGACAATACCGAGGTAATCCCGATCAGTGCGCCTGAAATCTGTTTCATCGACTTTTCAGTCGCCGCCACAGGGTCAAGATGTTCTTCGACCATGACACGTTCTACGTTTTCCACCACGACAATTGCGTCATCGACCAATAGACCAATCGCCAGTACCATGGCAAACATGGTCAGGGTGTTAATCGAGAAGCCAAACATGTTGATCACGGCAAAGGTACCCAGTACCACTACAGGCACGGCCATGGTTGGAATAATTGTGGCGCGCCAGTTCTGCAAGAACAGGAACATCACAATAAAGACCAAAATGATCGCTTCAATTAAGGTTTTAACAACACTCTTAATTGAAAGTTCAATAAATGGCGTGGTATCAAAAGCCAACTCATCCTTTAAACCCGCAGGGTAGTTAGGACGTAATTGCTTAAGGCGTTCTTCTACAGCAGCAGCGGTATCTAGGGCGTTAGCACCTGTAGATAATTTAATTGCGACACCGCCCGCAGGCTTGCCGTTGTATTTAGAAATAAACTGATAGTTGTCTGCACCAAGTTCAATTCGTGCGACATCACCCAAGCGCACTTGAGCGCCCGAAGCGGTATTTTTTAGGAAAATATTGCTGAATTGTTCAGGTGTTTGGAGCAAGCTTTGTGCAGTTACCGTAGCATTCAAAGCCTGACCTTGAATTGCAGGCGCACCGCCCAATTGACCTACCGCAACCTGTGCGTTTTGGGTACGAATCGCTTGAGCAATATCACTTGGTGTGACTTGCAAGCTTGCCATTTTGGCAGGATCCATCCAAATACGCATTGCGTATGAGCCACCAAAGACTTGTACTTCACCCACACCTGCAACACGGCTCAGCGGTTCAGAAATGTTAGAGTTAACATAGTCTTTAATATCATCGGCAGACAGGCTTTCATCAGGTGAATAAAAAGCGAGAACCTGTAAGAAGCTCGCTCCTGATTTGGTCACTTTCACGCCTTGACGTTGCACATCATCAGGCAAGAGCGCCGTAGCAGATTGCAATTTGTTCTGTACTTGAACCTGTGCAATATCTGGGTCGATACCTTGTTCAAAGTTTAACGTAATGGATGCAGAACCGTTCCCCGCACTGTTGGATGAAATATAGCGCAGACCATCCAAGCCGTTCATTTGTTGTTCAATAATTTGCGTTACTGTGTTTTCCACAGTTTCAGCAGATGCACCCGGATAGGTTGCAGCAATGGTGACCGTTGGCGGTGCAATGGTCGGATATTGGGCAATTGGCATATTGGTGAGGGTAATAATCCCCGCCAACATGATTACCAATGAAATCACCCATGCAAAAATGGGGCGATGAATAAAAAAGTGAGCCATTAACGTCTACTCCTTATGTATTTGAAGTAGCTTTTGATTCAGTTGCTTGGGCTTCTGAGGCTGGTTTGGCATCCCCCGATTTTGCTGGTGCAGCAGGTGCAGCTTGAGGAGCAGCGCCTTGCGGTTGATACGGCTTAGCGACCACTTGCTGTTCAGGTTTTACTTTGGCAATACCTTCGACAATCACTTTATCGCCAGTTTGCAAACCTTCAGTCACAATCCAGTTGCTGCCTTGCGTACCAACTGTGGTCACAGGACGCGGTTCAACAATACCTTTGGCATTCACAATCATTGCCATTGCCTGACCTGTTGGGGTACGGCTAATCGCAGCTTGTGGAATTAAGATTGCGTTAGGAATCACACCTTGCACAATTTGCGCAGTGGCAAACATACCCGGCAATAATAAATGATTTGAATTTGGGAACACGGCGCGTAAAGTCACGGTGCCTGTTTCTGGGTTCACGCTGGCATCAGAAAAAGCCAAACGACCTTCAAGAGGGTAGTAGCTGCCATCTTCAAGTTTTAATTTTACTTTGGTGTTGTTGCTGCTATTTAAACTACCTTGACTCAATTGCTGACGTAAACGTAGTAACTCTGCGCTGGACTGATTGATGTCTACATAAATTGGGTCTAAGCGTTGAATCGTCACCAACGGTTCCGCCTGACTAGCCGTAACCAATGCACCTGCAGTCACAGTAGAGCGGTTAGTTTGCCCTGAAATTGGGGCACGTACAGTCGAATAGCCTAGGTTAATTTCGGCATTGCGTACTTCTGCTTGAGTCGCAGCAACATCGGCTTCGGCAAGTTTTACCTGTGCCACAATGTCATCATATTCTTGTTTAGAGATTGCATTGCTGCCTACCAACTGACGGTAACGACCTTCTTTAATGCGTAACACATTCAATTGCGCTTGCTGGCGGGTGAGTGCTGCACGGCTACTGTCTAGACTGGCACGGTTGGTACGTGAGTCAATTTCATAAAGCGCCTGACCCTCACGCACGTAGCTGCCTTCGGTAAATAAACGTTTCAGAACCACACCACTGGTTTGTGGGCGAACTTCTGAAATTTCAAAGGCTGTGGTACGTCCAGACAGCTCTACAGACTGTTCCACGCTTTGTGGCTGTGCCACCAGTACGCCAACCTCAGTCGGTGGCATTTGCTGAGCTGCACCTGCTTGCTGTGCATCTTTTGGATCTTTGCTACAACCCACAAGTGCTAAACTTGTGGCTAATGCGCAAGCAGTCAGGGCAGGAGCCCAAAGCTTTGCAGACATCATTCTTTCACCTCTATTAGATTTTTATCTAAACTTATGTATTGGTTTGTCTTGCAGATATTGAGCGCAAAACAGATACCACAATGTGATCCAAATAAAACTTATGCTCCAACCAGAGAGGACATCTGAAGGATAGTGCACTCCCAGATACACACGGGAAATGCCCATCAGCAACATCCATAACCACGCGCACACAGACAAAATTTTATGCGCTGGATGTTGCAAACTCAGGTAAATCACCAAACAACCTAAAGTTGCAGCATAAAAACTATGAGCGCTTGGAAATGATGCGCCAAAAGTTTCCACCAAATGCAATGCTTCAGGCGGGCGAGGTCGCGCGAATAGGTATTTGAGCAGCCATGAAAGCGCAATACTTACGACCAGTCCTACACTGATAAAAACAATTTTTGTGTATTTTTTATACCATGCCAAATAGAAACACCATAGGCAGGTTAAAAATAATACAAATGGCATGCCACCTAATACAGAAAGTGTGATTGCCAATTGATTCAAATGTGCGGTGCGCTGGGTACTTAAAAACTCCACACTGGCAACATCAAATTGTTGCCAACTTGGAATATTTAGCACTAACACACTGATTATAAATAGTAAACTACCGAGATAAAGCAGTATTTTAGGCATGCTAAAAATCCCTGTAAGTTTAACCGATTTGAGCACGGTTGATGAATGGAATAAAGTGTACTAGTCAGTACACTTTATTTCAAGCCAATGTAAATGAGAAGAATTTCTTTTTTTGTTACTTTGTGCGCAATGTAAATGTGCACTAAATTTTAGCATTTCGTTCAGTATTTGAGGATGAATCGTCATCCACTGTAATTGGTTGTTTCGGTGGCCAAAAGAAATCACTTGGACGGGTTAAGAAGTGAGTAAGCACCAATTTTGCCAAAGGTTTCCACTGTTCAAAACGTACCCGACGCGCACGCAATGCCACAATAATGGTTAAAGTAAAGCTGACAAATAAGTTGGTTAAACCAATTAGCAGCACGCCTAAAAAGGACACAATAATCAGGCCAATTTCAGGTGAGCCATTAATATTCATTAAACCCTGAATAAAGTTGGCAGAAGCGAAGGCAATGTGGCGAATATCAATCGGTAAACCCAAAATATAACCCAGCGTAGCGGTACTGCCGAGCATAATCCCGAACAGGAAATTACCTGCCAAAGCCCCTAAGTTTCGTTCTATATAATTGGCAAATATATTGAGACGTTCTTGTCCGAGTAACTTCTTTAAATGCAGATGAGCTTTTAAGCGCGGCCCGACTTTACGATACACCGCCATGTTATCGAAATAACCTGCAATCAAACCAGACAGAAATAAAAATACCCCAGCAATAGCGGCATGCGGAATGGCAAGTGACGTAAACGGATTCAAGTCGTGTAGCAAATGGGATGCTTTGGTGTGTGACATCAACGGTTCATGCAATATGGCATCCCAACTAAACGCAATTAAGGCTGCAACTGGAATCGCAATCGAAATATTGCCCAAAATAGCGACGAATTGCGTACGGATAATATTAATAATTAAGGCTGCAAGTTCGGCGATTTGCGCCATCTTAGAGCCTTTGCGGTGTTGAACCGTCGAGGCGAGTGCTGCTGCTGTCATTGCGGGTTGTTTAGTGGCAACGGTAAAGTGCAAGACATGAATTAGCATAAAACCAAATGAATAAATCATGCTGTTGATGATAGCCTGCATCATCGGGGCAAGGACTAAACGCGAGGCGAGGGTTTTTAAAGTCGCCATCATGGCAATTAAAACACCTGCACCTGCTGCAGCTTTATACATGCTCCAAAAACCGTCTTTATCGGTACTTACATAATGCTCACCCGTTTTACTGGCATTTTCAGTAACTTGTAAGGCAATTAACTCACTATTTTCTGCAAGCAAGGAGCGTACACTGCGTTCGCTATACAATGCCGCAGTTACATCTACCAGTAATTGTCCTGCCGAAACATAACGGACTTTGTCTTGCGCCACGATTAAATTCAGCAACAGTTCAATCCGCTCTAAACATTGTTCAAGTAAAGACAATAAGTAGGTCAGACTGATGCTGACGCCAGTTCGTTTGGTGGCACGACGAATTTTACTGCTGACATCATGACATTGGTCAATCATCACCAAAGCTTGAGAGGCATCGGGTGGTTGAATGGCACTGATTTGATCGTGTTGTTGATCGGCAACTTTATAAAGCTGAATAAACTCGTTGATTTCGCGGTTTTGTGCCAAAAAAGGTGAATCATATTCACTTAGTTCAGGATAGGCACTAATAAATTCAGGATATAAACCAATGCCGCTGACCCGATACGACAACACTGTCAGGGCTTTAATAATTTCACTGCGAATCAGGCGTTTTTGCGTTTGTCCACCATGTCCGCGATTCAGTAAAGTAAATAATTGCTGCCATTCGGTATCTTCAATATTGTCGAGCCAGTATTTATCACTACGTAGTGGAAAAACTCGACGGACTAAATCTTGCAGTTGGCTTTCATCATTAATCAGCGGTAAAAAGTGCGCGCCCAAACGCTGAAACAACTGATTCCAAAAACCATCGAGCGATAAAATTCCCGTGTCGGCATATAAACTGGTTTGTTTGTATTGATTGATTAGACGTAAAACAAAATGTTGCAAGGTTGAGCTGGCATCGGGTGTCAGCAGCAAGGCTTGTAAGAAAGCTTGAAACTTTTGATGAGTTTCTTCTAAATCTTGAGTGTCACTTGGACGGATACGATTGACCAGTTCAATCAGCAGATTTTCATCCAGAACAGCTTTGGGTGTATCCAGCTGTTCTTGCATTTTTCTAAATAAATCGTTGAGTTTTATATGCATAAGCTGCTTAAATTATTGAATGCGATGTAAAGCCAATAAGGCTAAATTCTTTAAGGCCTGACGATACTCCGAGTCTGGCAGTGCTTCTAAAGCGGCAATAGCGGCTTCTGTTTCTTCTGTGGCACGTTGGCGGCAATAATCGAGAGCGCCAGAGGACTGCACAATGGCAATAACCTGATCGAGGTCAGAAGTACCACCTGTCGCAATACTGCGACGAATAATTTGATGTTGTTCGCCAGTGGTATTTCTTAATGCAGAGATTAAAGGCAAAGTTGGTTTGCCTTCCATTAAATCATCGCCAATATTTTTACCTAATGTTTCAGCGTCTGATGTGTAATCTAAAATATCATCAATAATTTGGAAGGCATTGCCAAAGTGTCCTGCAAATAAACGCAACGGCTCACGGTACTGTGGCGTGCCTGTTAAAATTGCTGCACCTTCAGTGGCAAGTTCAAATAAACGTGAAGTTTTGCCGTGAATAATGTCTAAATAAATTTGTTCTGTAGTGTCAGGTTGATGCTGTGCCTGTAATTGTAAAACTTCACCTTCGGCAATTTCACAAGTCCCTGTAGAAAAGTCTTTTAGCAAGACCAAATCGTTTAAATCGACCAATAAGTCAAAGGCGCGGGAGATTAAAAAGTCACCGACTAAAACCGCTGTTTGGTTATTCCAAGTGGCGTTAGCAGTAGGTCGACCACGACGTAAACCAGACTCATCCACCACATCATCATGCACCAAAGTTGCGGTATGCAGCATTTCAATAATTGCAGCCAGTTTACGTTGACGCTCTAAATCTTCTGCACCACAAGCTTTGGCAGCAAGTAAGCACATAATTGGACGCATGCGCTTACCGCCAGCTTCGACCACATGCTTACTAACCGCCATCACTAACGCGACTTTAGAGGTAATCCCTTCATTAATAAATGTATCCATCGCGGCAAAATCAGAAGCAACAGGGGCGAGAATGTCTTGCTTAAAGTCGATGGTCATGTGAAGAGAAACCTCAATAATATTGAATGACAACTTAGTTGAATCAGTTGTAACTTATGTTACAGCCAAGAAAACTGCTTAAGTCTGCGAAAATAACGCAATGAATGCAATAGTTAGGCAACTGCCAAATGCTGTAATTGTTAATTCTACTAGAAAATGAAGTCAATAACTTTGTGGGTAAATTCAGTTATTTGCTCAAGTTGGGCCTGATTTTAACAAGCACAGCAGTTTACGCCAACACAATCTGTCTATATTGATTGATCCATTGAAGATGGATAAGGCTACAAAAGTCATTTACGCGGCTGGGTATTAAACAATCAACCTTGTTGTGCAATAATTGCCGTAAATGGCTTGTTGTTTGTGCGAATATCGCTTAAAATCCTTGCCCTTGAATAACCCCCAGTGGCGTTCGTTTTAAGATCGATATATCCCTTTATCGGCACGACGACACGGGCATGTTTGGAGTACATTATGTACGCAGTAATCCAAAGCGGTGGTAAACAGCACCGTGTTGTTGAGGGTGAAACCCTTAAAGTTGAATTATTGAAAGCTGAAACTGGCGCAACTATTACGTTTGATGACGTATTAATGGTTGTAAACGGTGACAACGTTCAAATCGGTGCTCCAGTTGTTGCTGGCGCTAAAGTAACTGCAGAAGTGGTTGGTCATGGTCGTCACGACAAAATCCGTATTGTTAAAATGCGTCGTCGTAAACACTACCGTAAGCAACAAGGTCACCGTCAATGGTTTACCGAGTTGAAAATTACTGGTATTGCAGGCTAATCACTAGGAGTAAATAGACATGGCAACTAAAAAAGCCGGTGGATCGACTAAGAACG
Organism: Acinetobacter sp. YH12136; assembly: GCF_013418545.1. NCBI lineage: Bacteria > Pseudomonadati > Pseudomonadota > Gammaproteobacteria > Moraxellales > Moraxellaceae > Acinetobacter > Acinetobacter sp. YH12136. The sequence continues at coordinate 186,481 of NZ_VPBV01000001.1, read as the reverse complement.
GTCGTGATTCGAATCCTAAGATGTTAGGTGTTAAAGTTTACGGTGGTCAAACTGTAACTGCTGGTAACATCATCGTTCGTCAACGTGGTACAGAATTCCACGCTGGTGCAAACGTAGGTATGGGCCGTGACCATACTTTATTTGCTACTGCTGACGGCGTAGTAAAATTCGAAGTGAAAGGTCAATTTGGCCGTCGCTACGTATCTGTTGAAGCGTAAGCTGAAATAGTGAAAAAACCCACAAGTGATTGTGGGTTTTTTTATGCTTGTATGATGGAAAATTAGGGTCAAAGGATAACTTTTAGTTCTTCATCATGATGGATAAATTTCTACATTTTATATTAATAAGCATACAAAACTTCTTATTTTCTATCATATTAGCGCCAGAAATTGGTTTAAGATGGGACATCCAAAACATTGCGATTGAGCAAATATAAAAAGGTGAATCTATGAATATGCTTCGTAAAACGATGTGTGCTGTGGCATTAGGTGCAACCACTTTAGCGCCAATCATGAGTACTACAGTGTTTGCTGCGCCAGTGGCAGCATCGGAGCAACAAGCGACAGCAAACCTTGTTAAACAATTGAATGGTATTAAAAGTTTTACCGCCAATTTTGAGCAAACCACCAAAGTCAGCAATAATGGCAAGGCTTTGCCAAACCGTGGTTTATCGGCACAACACATGAACCAGAATTTTAAAGGGGTTATGAAAGTTGAACGTCCGGGTAAATTCTTTTGGGAAACCACCAGTCCAGCCAAACAAACAATTGTGACTACGGGTAAAACCGTATGGATTTATGACCCAGACTTACAACAAGCTGTACGCCAAAGCCTAGATGATCAAGTGGCAAATACGCCTGCATTGTTGCTTTCGGGTAATACTAATCAAATCATGCAGTCGTATCGTGTGACCCAGCCGAATAAGTCAAAAACCTATTACACCTTATATCCAAAAAGTGATGATGGCGTATTTCAAAGTTTAACCATTAGTTTTGGTGCACGTAACGCGCCAACCTTAATGATTTTGCAGGATTCATTGGGACAAACCACGCATGTGCGTTTTAACAATGTGAAAGTCAATGCCAAAATTCCTGCATCGACTTTTAATTTCACGCCGCCAAAAGGCACGGACATTATTGATCAATAATTGAATGTTTTCATACATTCTTTTAAAAGCATAATTTGTTATTCCTTATCCTAGCCTTCTCCCACAGGGAGAAGGTTTTCAGCTTCAGCATAGCGGAAATTTATTTGAATATTCTTCCCGAGAAATCCACAATTTCTGTGGATAAATCTTGGGATAATTCACATTTTGCAGTATGCAGGATATAGACTGAGTTATCACAGATCATCATTTTGCACTAATGATGTGTTATCAATATTTTGATTTATAATGAAAAAATAAAAATAATCATACAAAAATATGAGCATTAATTTTAAGCAACTTTATCCCCCGATTATTCCGTTACACAACTGCTCTAGGATTGAACAGCGAGAGTTATCTATAGTCTTGACTAATTCAATTGAAGCAATTTTATCGCAAGATTTGTGCAGGTTTGCATTTCTAATCATTGGACTTTATGAATCGTGGTAGAAGGGGAATTTAATGCAATATTTAAAATCACAGGTGTTTTTGGGTGCTGTCGCTTTAAGTTCGGTTCTGTTGTTGACTGCATGTCAGCCAAAGAGTGAGGCAACTTCTAAAACCGAAACTGAGCAAGCTGCGCCTGCATCTGTCACAGCCGAGATTCCTGTGATTCAAGCTAAAGTGGTGGCGCTTAAATTGCCACAACAGCAAATTTGTGATGAAGAAGGCTGTACTGCTTACGATATTCAGACAGTAAAAACCAATGTGGCGTGGATTGATGAATATTTTATGCAGCGTTTGCAAAAGGCAGACCCAATTGCATTTTCTGAAGCTGCGGCATCAACTGCAACGCCAAAGGTAGAAGAAACCGATCCTATGCGACTGAGTCAGAGTTCGAGCTATGTGCGTTATATCGGGCAACATGCCAATTTAGCGACGTTTAGTTTGCAAAGCTATAGTTACCCTGCGGGTGCAGCACATGGTATTCATCACCAAGAATTTGTGACTTTTGATTTAAAACAGAAAAAGCGTTTGGCGTTGCAAGATATTATGCTGCCCAATACGGAAGCCAAAATGACAGAAGAATTATTTAACCATAATTATAACTGGCTAGATGAACATGATATTTCCCGTGAAAAGTTTAAACTGAGCGATAATTTTTATTATGGCGCCAATGGTTTGGTCTTTGTCTACCCGTTGTATGAATTGGCATCTTATGCAGAAGGTATGCCTGAGTTGATTCTGCCTTACTATGCGACGGAAAAATTAATTAAGCCTGAATATTTGCCAAGTTTGCCGCAGTATCCTCGCCAATAAAATTAGGGTCTGTTGACATTTCATAAATGGCTTGCGCTGTAGGCTAAAACTGAGCAGATCAGGCATGCAACGCAGGGAATAGTGGGTCTATTTCCAAGTTTCATAACGCAATCTGAGAAAGTTTTAGCCACAGCCTGAGCAAAAACAAGCACTGCTTTGTTTGCAACGCAAGGCGCAGCGAAGGACAAGCATATTTTTTGCTGCTATTGCGTTATGTGCCAGTCATTTAGAATGACTAAATTTCCTGTCTCATGCCTTATATCAGCTAAAAAATATGCGTTGTCGCAAACATAGACGAATTGTCAACAGACCCTACACAAAAATACGCAGAGATTGCTGTAATAAGGTGCAGCCGTGAATCGGGTTACTGTATTTTTTAACCCGAAGCGCTTACACTATAGCCAGTTTTTTTCTTATTCCAAGATTGGCTATGATTGACCCGAAATTACTCAGAAATAATATTGAGGCTGTAAATTTAGCCTTGGCAAAACGTGGTGTGCAATTAGATGTGGCAGAGTGGGCAGCACTTGAAGCACGTCGTAAAGAATTGCAATCTAAAACCGAAGCATTACAGGCAGAGCGTAATTCGGGCGCAAAACAAGTCGGTCAGATTAAAAAAGCAGGTGGTGATGCTTCTGAAATTATGGCGCGTATGGCTGCTATTGGCGATGAAATCAAAGCCGCTGAAGTGGCTTTGGCAGAGTTGCAAGATGAGTTAGAAGCTAAATCATTGTCTATTCCAAACTTGCCAGATGAGTCTGTGCCTGAAGGTAAAGACGAAGCTGATAATGTAGAAGTATTGAAATGGGGCACACCACGCCAGTTTGATTTTGAAATTAAAGATCATACCGACCTTGGCGAAATAATGGGTGGTTTGGAATTTGAAACTGCAACCAAATTAACAGGTTCTCGTTTTAGTGTTTTAAAAGGGCCATTGGCACGTTTACAACGTGCAATTACACAGTTCATGTTAGATACACATACTGTTCAAAATGGTTATACCGAAGCGTATGTGCCGTATTTGGTCAATGCAGATTCATTGCGTGGTACAGGTCAGCTGCCTAAATTTGAAGAAGATTTGTTCAAATTACAAGGTGAAAAAGAATACTATCTAATTCCAACTGCCGAAGTTCCAGTAACCAACTTTGTGCGTGATGAAATCATTGACCCTGAACGCTTGCCATTAAAATATGCAGCGCATACCCCTTGTTTCCGTAGCGAAGCAGGCTCTTATGGTCGCGATACTCGTGGTTTAATTCGTCAGCACCAATTTGATAAAGTCGAAATGGTGCAGATTGTAAAACCAGAAACCTCAATGCAGGCTTTAGAAGAATTGACTGGACATGCAGAAGGTATTTTGCAGGCACTTGGTTTACCGTACCGTAAAATTATTCTATGTGGTGGCGATATGGGCTTTGGCGCAACCAAAACCTATGACTTAGAAGTTTGGGTGCCAAGTCAAAACACTTACCGTGAAATTTCATCATGCTCAAACATGGGGGATTTCCAAGCGCGTCGTATGAAAGCACGCTACCGTGCCGACCAAAAGAAAACTGAATTTGTGCATACATTAAACGGTTCAGGTTTGGCGGTAGGACGTACTTTATTGGCTGTTATGGAAAACTATCAACGTGCCGATGGTTCGATTGAAATTCCTGCAGTATTACGTCCGTACATGGGCGGTTTAGAGTTTATTGACTAAGTTGAGTGCAGGTCGACTTAGGATGAAATTGCTTACAATCAGATTTAAATATTGAGGTTTAGTGTGGATATTTTTCCAATCTCGTTAAAGTTGCAGCAGCAACCTTGTCTGATTGTGGGCGGTGGGCATATTGCTTATCGCAAAGCGGTGTTACTGGCTAAAGCGGGCGCAAAAGTTGATGTGCTTGCCCCTGAAATTGATGTCAATTTATTGCAACTGGTGCAACAAAGTCAGGGGCAGTATGTACAGGATGTTTTTAGTCCATCTACTGCGTTACGTCACTATCGTTTGGTGATTGCTGCAACGGATAACAATTTGGTCAATCAGCAAGTTTTTGCAGCTTGCGAAGCCGAAAATGTGCTGGTCAATAGTGTTGATGATCCACCACATTGCCGTTTTATGGTGCCTGCCATCATTGACCGTTCGCCTTTGGTGATTTCAGTCGCGAGTAATGGCACATCGCCTGTATTGTCACGTCAAATTCGTACACAACTGGAAAGTACCATTCCGCATGGTATGGGCAAACTGGCAGAGTTTTCAGGTCAGTGGCGTGCCGCAGTAAAACAGAAAATTGTAAATCCAGATGAGCGCCGTATTTTTTGGGAGGAGCTATATGCTAGTCCTCTTAAAGAGCAGGTGTTCAATGACAATCTTGAAGCGGCAAACCAAAGTATCCAACAGGCTTTAGCGGAATGGCAAACGCCGAAAGGCGAGGTGTATTTGGTTGGTGCAGGGCCAGGTGATCCTGAGTTACTGACTTTAAAAGCCTTGCGTTTAATGCAGCAAGCTGACGTGGTGATTTATGACCGTTTGGTGTCTGCACCCATTTTAGAATTGTGCCGCCGTGATGCAGAAAAAGTCTATGTCGGAAAAGCACGTTCTAACCATGCTGTGCCGCAAGAAGGCATTAATGCGTTATTGGTGAAATATGCGCAAGCAGGTAAGCGAGTTTGCCGTTTAAAAGGGGGCGATCCGTTTATTTTTGGGCGTGGCGGTGAAGAAATTCAAGAGTTGTATGAAGCAGGTGTGTCATTTCAAGTCGTGCCGGGCATCACCGCAGCCTCGGGCTGTTCGGCTTATGCAGGTATTCCACTGACTCATCGAGATTATGCGCAAAGTGTGCGTTTTCTTACTGGACATTTAAAAGAAGGTTCGCCTGAATTGCCGTGGTCAGAATTGGTGTATGAACAGCAAACTTTGGTGCTGTATATGGGCTTGGTTGGCTTAGAAAGCATTTGTGAAAAACTGATTGCACATGGACAACGGGCGGATATGCCTGTCGCCTTAATTTCTAAAGGCACGACACCTGAACAAAAAGTGGTGGTGGGGACGTTGGCGGATATTGCCAGTAAAGTCGCACAGCATCACATTCAGGCACCTACCTTGACCATTATTGGTGAAGTGGTCAATTTACGTGAACAGTTGAAATGGTAATGAATCTCCCCCAACCCCTCTTTTAAAAAGAGGGGAGTTCCCACATTTTCTAAAGGGAGCTGAGGAGGGATTGTGAAAAGTAGAGAAAATTTGTGATCCACGTTGTTTTATATGAGCCTGAAATTCCAGCCAATACAGGCAATATCATTCGTTTGTGTGCCAATACAGGTGCGCAATTGCATTTGATTAAGCCATTGGGTTTTGAGCTGGATGATAAAAAGCTGAAACGTGCAGGTTTGGATTATCACGAATGGGCACGTATGCAAATTTGGGACAATCTTGAGCAATGCTTGGCTAATTTAGACAGCAAAGGCGTGGGGTTGGATGCGATTTATCCATTAACCACCAAAGGCACAGAAACACCACATACTTCGGATTTAAACCGACCTGTTGCCTTGTTGATGGGGCCTGAAACACGTGGTTTGCCAGAAGCAGTACGCATGTTGTTTCCGCAGCAGCACTGGATTCGTTTACCCATGGCAGAAAACTCACGCAGTTTAAACTTGTCTAATGCAACGGCTGTGATTGTGTATGAGGCATGGCGTCAGCAAGGTTTTAAAGCATTGCTCTAATTTGAGCATCAATTCATTTCAAATTTAATGCGATCTTTAGCATCAATGCGTACAATTGATAGATAAAAAGCTGAGACAAAACTGTACTCAGCTTTTTTGTTTTCGCTATTTTGCTGATTTAACGCTGCAATCCATTTGAGGCATAAGAAAAGGCGCATAAAGCGCCTGATCTTAAAGTTGTGATGCTATTTGTCTTAGCGATCATCAAACTCATTGTGCTGCGGAGCAGGGTGTTTAAAGCCTTTGGTTTTATAACCGAGGTATAAAACCCCAAACATTGCCCACCATAAGCCATACTTCAATGAAGTTTCATCGACTTCGAGCCATAAAGCAAAGACTGCAATAAAGCCGCACAACGGTACGATCACAAAATTGAGAAGGTCTTTAAAGCCTTTGGTACGACCATCACGTAGCGCGTAACGTGAAATCACCGATAAATTCACAAAGCTAAATGCGGTGAGGGCACCAAAACTGATTAATGAAATGACAAAATCCAAGTTCATAAAACCAGCAGTTAACGCCACAGCACCTACAATTAAAATATTGTATGAAGGTGTATAGCTACGTGGGCTGATATGACCAAAGATTTTTTTGTTAATCACGCCATCACGACCCATCACGTACATTAAACGCGAAACGCCTGCATGAGCCGAAATACCAGATGCCATTACCGTTACAATAGCAAAGGCAAGCACATAAGACTGGAACAGCGAGCCGCCGACCAAGAGCAGAATTTCTGGCTGCGTTTCTGCAATATTTTTAAAGTAGCTGCCCGGTTCATTTGGGAAGAAAATCTGCATGAAATAGGTGCTGACAATAAAAATTACACCCGCAATTAGCGCAGTTAAGAACATTGCCTTCGGTAAGGTTTTTTCAGTGTCTTTGGTTTCTTCTGCAAGTGAGCTGAGTGAGTCAAAACCTGTAAATGAGAAGCAGAGTAGGGTTGCACCTGTAATCAATGCGCCTACCGAAGTCAGTTCATTCCAGAAAGGTTCTAAGCTCCATAACTGATAACGTTGCTCGGCAGTAATTGGACCATCGGCATTGAAGCCTGCCTGAAGTTTGGTGTACATCATCCATGTAAATACGCCAATGACCACCAACTGTACCAAAACGATCATACTGTTAAAGTTGGCGACAAAACGCGCGCCACGCAAGTTGACACCCGTCATAAATGCCGTGAGTACCACCACCCAAATCCAGTGATTCACATCAGGGAATAAGGCTTCCAGATAAATCACCGCCAAGATGATGTTGACCATTGGTGAGAGTAAATAATCTAGCCAAGATGACCAACCCACCATAAAACCAACGTTGGGATGAATCGATTTTTGTGCATAGGTATACGCCGACCCAGAAGAAGGATAACGACGAATCATGTGACCATAACTTAAAGAAGTTAAAAGAATGGCAACCAGTGCAAAAATATAAGATGTGGGTACGTGAAAATGACTTTCTTCCGATACTAAGCCGAAAGTGTCGAATAACGTCATCGGTTGAATGTAGGCTAAACCAATAATAATAATGTGCCAGAGTCCTAGCGTTTTTTGCAGTTTAGCTGCCGATTGAGTCCCAGAGATATTTGTCAACGGCGTTATCCTCTTAATCGTTGATCAAGGATCAGTCATGTTTGTTCAGGATTGTTTGAGACGAACAATCCCCCCTACATAAAAAGTAAAAACGCGCCAATCTACTCCATAATGACGCGCTTTGTCAGTATCTTTGCTTTCTTTTTTAGCAGAAAAAACGCCATATTGATGAAAAAACATCAGACGCAGCAGTCTACCAATGAAAAGCCCGATGTTTAGAAAAACATCAGGCTAGATTTTCGGCTATGTTCGCCTATTTTGTAGGAATTACCAAGCCTTTTTTAAGATGGCTTTGAGTTCTTCTAAATTGGCTTCTTTCGGGTTGTAAATAATCGAACCATCGTTCAGGGCTTTTTCAGCGACTTCATCTAATTGTGCTTCGCTGACTTTACCAGTTTCTTGTAAAGTGCGTGGCAATTTGGTCAGTGCATATAAGCGGTCACGAATGGCTAAGAGTGTCGCAATGGTTTTATCGGCACGTAAATGTGCAGGGGTTTGCGCATAGACGTCTGCGCCTGCCAACGGTAATAGCAGCTCGGCAATTTTATCGGCATTGACGTCTTTGTTGTATTCCAACACGTATGGCAAGAATAAATTCATGCACAGTCCATGTGGCAAATGTGCCACAGCACCCAACGCATGACCTAGGGAATGCACTAAACCAACCATGGAATTTGAAAATGCAATGCCCGCCATAGTAGATGCTTGTGCCAGTTCCAAACGGCCTTGTTCATCGCTTGGGTTGTCTAATACATTGAACAGGTTATTGCTGATTTTTTTAATTGCTGCAGTAGCATAAGCATCAGAAATTGGGTTGGCTGCCATGCAACTATAAGCCTCAATGGCGTGCGTCATGGCATCCATAGCCGTCATTGCTGTTAAATGTGGTGGCAAAGTTTGCGTCATACGCGGGTCTAAAATGGCTGCATGTGGCATTAAGTAATACGATGCAAATGGCATTTTGACGTTCTTTTCTGTGTCGGATACCACCGCAACCATAGTCACTTCTGAACCTGTGCCTGATGTGGTTGGAATCACAAAAAAAGGTTTCAGTGGACGTGGTAAGTTATGCGCACCTGAATATTGCAATAAGTCATCACCACCTTCACTGACTAAAATATTGGTGGCTTTAGAGGTGTCAATGACTGAACCGCCACCCACTGCGATAATGGCATCACAGTTGTTTTCGCGGTACAACTGCGCAGCACGGCGAACTGTCGCCACACTTGAATCTTGCGGGACATCATCAAAAACATAGCCAATCACGGCATCGGTAGATTCAAAAGCCGCTTCAATCGGTGCAAGCAAATTGTTGGAACGCACGCCTTTGTCGGTAATGATCATTGGGCGCTGCGAACCGAGTGTCGCCAATTCAAACGGAATATGTTCAAGCGCTGCATGACCTGCAATGACTTTGACTGGGCAAAAAAATTCGTAATAAGGCTTCGCCATGTTATGCACTCCGTTTGAAATAAGATTGGGCAACTTTTAGATAGATATTGGCTGCACCTGATAGTTTTTCTTTTAAGCTGAGTTCAGTCGGATATTGTTTTACCGCCAGTTCTGCCAGTAATTTAGGCAAGATCAGTGCTTCCATTTTGTTTAGGCAACGTACCAAGCGAATTGCATAAGACACATCACCATCGGCAATCATGCGGTCATGCGCAAAGGCCTGTGCGGTACTTTCCTGAAATGAAAACACTAAAAATGCATGATTTAAGTGTTTAAAGGTAATGGTTAAATCGGGTTTTTGTGCCGTATTCTGTAACAGTTCTAATTGATGATCTGCAGTGACTTTGGCAACAAAGGCTGGACCATTCGGAAAAACTTTCATAGACAACACAAAGTTGCTGGGAAATTTGGCAACTTCTTGTTTAATTTCTTCATCGACCTGACTTGCCATGACTAAACCTCTGCCAATCACATCCATCATGAGTTTGACATAGGCCAGTTGCAAAGCGGGTTTCACAGATTTAGTTGAAATCACGCGCTGAATCCCTGTGTTATAAATCATTATTTAGAGTAAATACTCTATTTTATTTCTTATTGAAAAGAAAGCCATTTATACGTGAATGACTTGAACGTCATTAAAGTAACCGCTGTTTTGTAAAGTTTCAATGATATCTGCGCAGAAGTTTTCAAAATGTGGATAGTCATTGACTAAATCCATCACACGTACCATTTCCAAACCTGCATAGCCGCAAGGGTTGATACTTTGAAAACCAGTCAAGTCACAATCAATATTGAGGGCTAAACCGTGATAACTACGGCCTTTACGAATTTTAAAACCGAGTGAGCCAATTTTTCGTTCATTGACATATACCCCTGGTGCATCTGCTTTGGCATAGGCTTCAATGCCGTATTTTTTAAGCAGCTCAATCATCAAGTTTTCAGCATAAGATACCAAAGTACGGACATTCCAGCCTAAACGGTTCAGGTCAAACATGAAGTAGGCGACCAATTGGCCTGGGCCATGCCATGTGACTTGACCACCACGATCAGTCTGTACCACAGGAATATCTGTCGCCATTAAAATATGTTCGGCTTTGCCTGCTTGCCCTTGGGTCAGTACATTGGGATGTTGCAAAATCCAGAGTTGGTCAGGGCTGTCTGCATCACGTTGTTCAGTCCACTCTTTCATTTCCTGAAAGCGTGCTTGATAGTCAGTCAGGTCATGATATTGACGAATAATCAGGTTTGGCCGTTGTGCAGTATCCACAGTGATGCAGTCCTATCCATAAAAGCAAGAAATTGATTTTATTATACGAAAATGTGGCGGCTGTAGGGGATTTGTGGATTGAATAAGATTTTGGCAGCGCAGAAACAAAAAACACGCCCGAAAGCGTGTTATTTGAAAATCAATCTACAAAATTACAATGCAGTTTTAATCAGTGGGCAAGCTGCCAAATCTGCATAAATGGCATGCACTTGTTCCAATTCTTCAAAACGCAATTGTGCTGTAATTGAATGATACTTGCCTGTGCGTGATGGGGTAATGCTGATGCTTTGTGCATCAAACTCAGGGAAGTGCTTCACTAAAATTTCAAGCACAGCAATACGCAGTTCATCACCCGCGTCTCCAATGAGTTTAATTGGGTAATCCATTGGAAATACCCAAAGATGCTCTTGTAGTTCACGAGATGGGGTACGGTTGAATAACGTCATAAGCGTGATCTCTATCTCTATAGCAAACGCCTGCATCGAAGCAGGCGTGTTGGTCTTGTATAAATAAATGAGGCTGAATTTAAAAATTTCAATAGCTCATTTATGCAGCAATCTTAGTCATTTTCCAAGAACGAGCGTAAGTGTTCAGAACGAGAAGGGTGACGAAGTTTACGTAAGGCTTTGGCTTCAATCTGACGGATACGTTCACGGGTCACATCAAACTGCTTCCCAACTTCTTCCAAAGTATGATCGGTTGGCATATCAATACCAAAACGCATTTTCAGAACTTTGGCTTCACGTTCAGTCAAGTTTTCAAGCACTTCACGGGTCGCTTCTTTTAAGCCTTCAGAGGTTGCCGCATCAACAGGTGAGGTGATGTTGCTGTCCTCAATGAAGTCACCCAAATGTGAATCTTCATCATCACCAATTGGCGTTTCCATAGAAATCGGCTCTTTGGCAATTTTCAGAACTTTACGAACTTTAACTTCATCCATTTCCAAGCGTTCGCCTAATTCTTCTGGAGTCGGTTCACGACCCATTTCCTGAAGCAATTGACGCGATACACGGTTGATCTTGTTAATGGTTTCGATCATGTGTACTGGAATACGAATGGTACGCGCTTGGTCGGCAATAGAACGGGTAATCGCCTGACGAATCCACCATGTTGCATAAGTCGAGAACTTATAACCACGACGGTATTCGAACTTGTCTACCGCTTTCATCAAGCCGATGTTACCTTCCTGAATCAAGTCTAGGAATTGTAAACCACGGTTGGTGTATTTTTTTGCAATCGAAATAACCAGACGCAAGTTGGCTTCAACCATTTCTTTTTTCGCACGACGGGCTTTGGCTTCGCCTACTGCCATACGCTTAGAAATTTCTTTGATGCCTTTAACATCTAAGCCTAACTCTTTTTCAATGTCGGCAATTTTTTGTTGGAACGCCAAAATATCTGGACGTACTTTTTCCAAATAGCCTTTTTGGTCGGCAGGTGCTTTGGCAATGTGCTCGTCTAACCAAGCAAAGTTAGATTCCTGACCTGGGAATGAGGTACGGAATTGAGTACGATCCATACGACCACGACGCACCGCATAACGCATCACTTCACGTTCAGCAGTACGAATTTGTTCATGTGTACCACGAATCATTTCCGAAATAATATCGAATAAACGTGGCGTAAATTTAAACATCATGAATACAGTCGCTAAAGCTTCTAAAGCCTCTTGAGCTTCGGCACTTTCACGACCATGTTTTTCAATGGCAGCAATTTTTGCAAGATAAGCCTGTTCCAATTCACCAAAACGCATTCTTGCAATTTCTGGGTCTGGACCTGAATCTGCTTCAGATTCTTCTTCGGCTTCAGCTTCTTCTTCCTCATCGTCATCATCAAGTTTGACGTCTTTGGTTGGTTTGTTGCTGGTGTCTTCTTCTTTGTCTAAATCGGCTTCGTCTTCTAAAACTTCTGGAATTTCTTCATCGGTTTCAGGGTCTAAATAACCTGATAAAATATCGGCAAGGCGACGTTCGCCTGCTTCATAATCTTTATATTCTTGCAGTACCACTTGCACTGCGTTTGGCCAGTAGGCAATCGAGTGAAGTACATCGCGAATCCCTTCTTCAATACGTTTCGCAATGCTAATTTCACCTTCACGCGTTAACAGCTCAACCGTACCCATTTCACGCATATACATACGCACAGGGTCTGTGGTGCGACCAGGCTCATTTTCTACAGAGGCAAGTACCGCTGCAGCTTCTTCTTCAGCAACTTCGTCGGCAGCTTCCGCATTATCCTCGAACATTGCATCATCAGATTCAGGCGCACGTTCATGCACAGGAATACCGACGTCTTGAAGCATTTGAATAATGTCTTCAATCTGCTCGCTTTCTGTGATTGAGTCCGGGAGATGATCGTTAACCTCAGCGTAAGTTAGGTAACCTTGCTCTTTGCCTCGGCTAATCAGAGCCGCTACTTGCGAAGTAGGGGAATTCATATCGCTCATCTTTGCTTACTCTTCGTTGAATCTGTGGCAGTGAAAAACCGTGCATGATAGCACAATTCGCTTTAAATAGGGGGTGAATTGATCAATCAAGCATGATTTTAAAATGATGTTTGAATGAAGAATGTGATAGGAATATGGGGCTTCATTACTGTTTTTCAAGTCAATTTCCTTTTTGCCCGCAAAATATTTTTATGATTGGGGCGAATCTCAAATAATGATACTAACTTGTTCATAAATACACAAATTTGCCGCAATGTTGCAAGCTGTCTATGTTGCAGTTTTTTGAAAAAAATAAATAAAACTTGACAATATTTATAAAGGCAGATAAATAGCGGCTAGACCCTTCACATTTTTTCATTCTGAGGTAGTTTTAGTGTCTTCTACAGATTTTGAACTAGATGATAACTACGGTGATGATGATGTTAATTTCGATGAGGCATCAAACAAAATAAGCGCGAAAGAATCTTTAGAAAAGCGCCGTTTGATTGATGATTTACTCGCACAACGTCGTTTGGAACGTGAGCTCAAAGATTTTGATTATGATTTTGACGATGACGACGATTTTGACGATGAAGATGACTAAAATCAGGTACTGTATCTGGCATTGAAAATGCTATGCTACACCCCTAAATTGACACCGATGGATTTGAAATGACTGCTTTAGATTTAGACCTGTTAAGTGAATATCTAGATGGTGACCAAAACGAGTATGGTCTAGACTTCGCTGCAACGCATGGTTTCTTGTGTGCCATTGCAGTTGGACCTCAATTTGACCCATGGTTAAATGAATTGTTTGAAGGCAACCAAAAGAAAGTGCCTGCTGAAATTATTGCGCAAATTCAGGCTTGGTTAGAAAGCATTCGCCAAAGTTTAGCCAATGAAGAAGGCATTGAGTTTCCATTTGAAATTGAAGAAGCAGAAGTTGATTCAAGTTTGGGTGATTGGAGCGTTGGCTTTGTCGATGCGATGTTCTTAAACGAAGAAGCATGGTTTACGCCTGAATTTGAAGAGCAATTGGTTGATTTAACTTTGCCAATGATGGTGTTTAGCGGCATTGATGAAGAAGATCCACAAATGGAATCTTTCCGTCGCAATGGTCAGTTAATGGACGAAATTGCAGAAGAAATTCCTGAAAACCTGAATGAATTATATTTGATGTACCACACGCCTGATTAATGGCTTGGTTTACATATTGTGTAATATGTAATCCTCATAAAAAAAACGCACTGCGCAAATCGCAGTGCGTTTTTTATTATGGCGCTTCAATGATCATGTTACCAATTAGCGTGTCGCACGATCCCAAGCATCTTTGACAGCAAATTTAGCTTGTTCCCACGTTAAGCGTGAACTGCCTTTAATTTGCCCCCATTTGCTTCTTAGATCGGGCTCAACATCTTCGAAACGTGTGTGCGTATCATAATGTGGGCGGTTTTCATAACCAATGCGATAGGCATTTTGATAGTCACGATCATAATCTAAATCATGATAATGGTTGCGTGTTTCTGTAAAGTAGGTTGTATTTAAGCTATTGGTACGCCAGTAAGCTTCTTCTTCGGTAGGGTTCACAACTTCTGCTGCACCTTTACCTGTCAAACCACCCACTACAGCGCCTACAGCACCACCGACCACAGCACCTACTGGACCACCCAGCGCACCTACTGTTGCACCAGTAGCCGCACCGCCAACAGCACCTAAACCAGTACCGACAGGGTGTGCACCAGGTTCTCCTGTAATTGGATCGGCATTTAAGCGATCACGTTCTTCTTTTGGTAAGTTCTTAACCACATCACGGTCAATTTTTTCATTGCGTTCAAAATCTGACATTCGAATCACCTTTTTATCTTTGTATGCGTTATAGCGTTCCTATATTCATAAATCGCTATGAATAGGCTTAATCTACGCTGCTACAATGTAGGCTTATAGCCTATTCAGAATGCATTTCAGTTACAGCGCATGTCAGACGTAAATTTATGTGTGATATATCAGCCTGATGTTGATTTTAAGTGTTTGATGTTGCGGTTCAGTGTGAAATACGTACTTTAGGTAAGCTTATAAGTACTTTTTTTGATAATAACGGTTCGCATACCAACCATAGGCAACATGAAAAACTGCACCATGAATCGCAATCAAACACAGCATCACCACCGCAGCCAGTGCTAGTCCTGCTTTATCTGCAGCTTTTAAAATGGCTTCTGCATTCGGATTCATCAGCACCAAGAAAAACACAAAGAAGCTACCAATAATAATTGCCACCGCACTTGAGCCCCAAACCAGTTGAATTTTTTCATCACTGCTCGGTAAGCGTTGTTCTTTTTTGACAAAATGTCCTGCGCTAATGAATGCTGCGGCAATTAATGCAGGGAGCAAGGTCAAGCCACCTAAGTTCAGACCAAAAATCAATACGGTAATGAGTAAGACCAGCGTAATACTGTAAACCGCAGCAAAAAATAATAAATATTGTTTCATGTCTGATTTTCCCCAAAAAATTGATTCAATTGCGCAGCAACACAAGCATTAGTCACGCATTTTACGGCGATGCCTACGGTATAAAATAATTGCGATGACTAAGAGCACCAAGCCTATAATGACATGGCTGACCTGACTGAAAATTTGCTGCATCAATTGTTGGTTTTCACCAAAATAATAACCCACGCAAGCTAAAAAAGTGGTCCAAATAATTGTGCCTAAACCACTATAAAACATAAATTTCCAAAATGGCATGTGGCTCATGCCTGCAGGAATACTGATGAGAGAACGAATAGCGGGAATCATGCGCCCAAAAAATACAATCCGATGTCCATATTGTTCAAACCAATGCAGGGAGTTTCGGACGTCTTGTTCTTTAATCCATAGATATTTACCGTAGCGATTGACCCAGTGGTAAATACTTTCATGTTTGCAGCGATAACCTACCCAATATAACACTGCCGCTGCGAACAACGAGCCGATACAGCCTGCAATGATGACACCCAATAGCAGTAATTGCCCTTGCGATGCAGAATAGCCTGCAGAGGGCATAATAATTTCAGAAGGAACGGGGGGAAAAACATTATCCAGAAACATTAACAGGGCAATACCAAGGTAGCCCAGTTGTTCCATAATGGAAATAATCCATTCAGTTAAGTTCATGCAAGTTGTGCTTTAGAAAAGTGCTTCTATCCTAAGCAGTATTGGACGAACAGTAAAGTCTTGCGCAATTTAGACTTAATCAAGCTCTGCATGGGTCAGGGTATAGATATATACACGTCTTAAGCTATATGCCACAAGTATAGGAATGGCACAGAGCAGGGCGTAATTCAAGAAATGCGCTTGTAGATGATAGCCAACAAATGCCGCAATAATACCGCCTAAAATTGCACCTAAAGCCACAATAAAAGTATGAGATTCATGTTCCAAACCATCTTGCATTGTTGCGCTATGCGTAGCAGTCACAGATTTTACAGGCGTAAAACGTAGTGTGTGCATTGAATTTGAAATTGTTGTTTTAGGCATAGCGTCACTCCTGATTGCGGCATATAAATTTAGGAATACATAACGATCCTTGAATTTTGGGTTATGGGAGATGTTGAGTTTGTGCTGAACATCTGCACCAATATAGCCACAGATTTTGTGGCTTATTTTGATTGAATGCTATCACCTAATCTGGGGATATTGCGCAATGCTTGGTAAACAAGCGTTGTATTTTTATGTTCTATGTAATCTTGCGTGAAGCATATATGTAGACATAAAAAATCCCCATACTGGATGAGGACTTTTTCAATATGATTAGAGTGGTCGATACAACATCAACATGGCTTTTGTTAGACCTTGTTGATGTGTATGAGCCTGTACGGATTACAGACGTTTACGTTTAGCTGCGGCAATTTGTGATTGGCGCATACGGAAACCTTCTTTTTGTTTCTCACTGGTTTTATCAATACAGTACACACAAGATACACCGTGTTCATAGCTTGGTAATTCAACTTCTTCAGGCAGTAATGGCCAACCGCAAGCATGACATTTGGTGTTTTGACCTTCTTGCATACCATGTGTCACCGCAGTACGGCCATCAAATACGAAACATTCACCTTCCCATAAGCTTTCATCTGCTGGTGTTTCTTCTAAGTATTTAAGTACGCCACCTTTTAAGTGATAAACCTCGGTAAAACCTTCTTGCAACAATAACGAGGTCGATTTCTCACAACGAATCCCGCCTGTGCAGAACATCGCAATTTTTTTATCTTTATGCTGTTCTAGGTTTTGTTTCACATATTCTGGAAATTCACGGAACGTTTCAGTTTTCGGGTCAATTGCGCCCTTAAACGTTCCTGCTTTGTATTCATAGTCATTACGGGTATCAATCAGAATGACATCGTCACGGGCAATCAGTTCATTCCATTCTTTCGGGTCTAGGTAGTGACCGACTAAATCACGTGGTTTTACTTCTACACCCAAAGTCACAATTTCTTTTTTCAGCTTGATTTTCATTTTACGGAATGGCTTTTCAGAGCTGTGCGACTCTTTGTATTCCATTGTAGTAAAGCCTTCATTCAACAGAAATTGGTGAACTTGATCAATCGCGGCACGATCACCCGCTACAGTTCCATTAATGCCTTCACCTGCCACAATAAGAGTACCGCAAAGGTTGATTGAATTTACCAAATCTAATAAGCGTTGTTGAAGATCGGCAGGATCTGCAACTTCTTTGAATTGATAAAGTGCGGCAACAACCCAAGTCGTGGTCGCTGGCTGTTCTACAGGTGCAAGCTGTTCTACAGTAGCGTTCATGGAGTACTCCAATAGATGAAAGACAAAAATTTAAGGCGCATATTCTAACCTGCTTTGTGTGAATATGCGAGAAAACCGAGTGCGGTACATGGTTTTAAAGCACGACACAACATTTTAAAAATGTAGCAGAACGGGGTATGATGCCACTCGTTTCAAAGAAGAATGTTGTGTTCATGTTGATGCGCCAACAGGTGTTGTTAAATATTGGAGTGTTGTGTTGAGTAAGGATCGTCAAATTGCCACTTTAACCCCGTGTGCAGGTCGTTGTTCTACGGTGTTTGGTGATGCTGTCTGTCGAGGTTGCCGTCGCTTTAACCATGAAGTGATTCAATGGAACAGTTATACGTCTGAACAACACACTGCCGTTTGGCGTCGTTTAGATGCACAGCTCGATCAGATTTTAGTGCCTATGTTGCCTTTTGCTGACTTGCGTCATGTCGAAGGGTTTATCCGCTCTAAGCGGGTGCGTTTACGTGATGATGCTTCAAAAGGGCGTAAGTTGTATCATGCACTGAAAATTTGTGAAAAAAATCGACATTTTACCGATGAAAGTGGCTTGGGCATTCACTACAAAGAAGTGCGACCTTTGTGGCAGGAATTTGAGCGTCGCGTGTTGGCGCTTGCAACCGCAAGTTATGATTTTGCATTTTTAAGGGCTGATGGTATTAGCCATAGCTTATTGCATAGCTTGCACGATGACTAATTTGTAATTCTTGCGATTAAAGACTAGAAAGACTTTTATTGAGCCATAAAAAAACTCGCAAAATTTGCGAGTTTTTTATTTTATACAGGAATGGCTTAAGCCACTTGTACAGGAATACAGTTTGCAGTGTGGCTTACGGTATTGTCTGGGTTTGCATAGACCAAACGTGGTTCGTGCGCATTGGCTTCTGCTTCAGTGAAGTCACCAAAGGTTGCAATAATAATAATATCGCCTACATCGGCTTGGTGTGCAGCACCACCATTGACTGAAATGATGCCTGAGTTGTCTTCACCACGAATTGCATAAGTTGTGAAGCGCTTACCATTGGTCACGTTCCATACGTGGATTTCTTCATATTCACGAATGCCAGCCAAATCCATGAGTGTTCCGTCAATTGCACATGAACCTTCGTAGTGAAGTTCTGCATGAGTTACAAAAGCACGGTGGATTTTGCATTTTAATAAACGAGATAGCATGGTGAGCGTCTCCTTAGTGGACCTAAGATTTTATCTTATGGTTGAATTCAAACACTGCTTGCTGGATGTCAGTTCCGAGCAGAAAGCGCATTTTGCTCTGAAAATTGCGACATGGCAAGTGTGATTGTTCAACAATTGTGGATTCATCAGTTCGGTTTATAGGCATTGATTTGATTCATGGCTTGTTGTACTTCGCCATTGACCAGTAACTTGATACGACCTAATGCATGTGCAAGTGCATCATCCATTAAAGTTTGCTCGCTACTTGGTGCTTTGCTCAGTACATGACCAGACACGCGTTCTTTTGAACCCGGATGCCCAATACCAATGCGTAAACGATGGAAGTTTGGACCTGTGTGCGGCACGATGTCACGTAAACCATTATGTCCACCATGACCACCACCCGTTTTTAGGCGAATGATCCCTGGGTTCATATCCAGTTCATCATGAGCAATCAGCATTGCTTCAGGTGCAATTTGATAGAATTTGGCGAAGGGAACAACACTTTGACCAGAACGATTCATAAAGGTTGTGGGTAATAACAGACGAACGTCTTGACCTTCGATATTACCACGTCCGCTGATCCCGTGAAATTTAGGATCGGCTTTTAATGTAATGCCATATTGATCTGCAAGGCGTTCTACAAACCAGAAGCCTGCATTATGGCGGGTTTGGGCATACTCTTTACCAGGGTTGCCCAAACCAACAATCAGTGAAATATTAGCCACTAATTATACCATGAACACTTATGCGCGTTTGAAGTCAGCGTGCATAGGTGTGTTTTTAGCAGGGTGACGTTGTAACGCTTGGATTTTCACGTTTTCAACTTTGTCGCCTACTTTGATTTCTACAACTTCTTCAAAGAAAGCATTGCTTTCTAAAGCTTTTACAAGCTCACGAAGTTCTAAAGTGATTGTTACAGGCTCAGCGTCGCCACCATAAATGATAGCTGGAACTAATGCAGCGTGACGAAGGCGGCGGCTCGCACCTTTCCCTTGGTTAGCTGCTTCACGCGCTTGAGCGTTTAATACGAAGTTTGCCATGATAGACATCCTTATTTTGAGTTTAAATAAACTAGATCTGCGACCAATCTAGTGATAGAAAACCCTGCCAAGTGGCAGGGCTTTGAAAATTTAGCGCTCTATTATAGATAAGAATCGAACATTGCGCTAATAGATTCTTCGTTGTTAATACGGCGAATTGTTTCTGCAACCATACTTGCTACAGATACTTGGCGAATTTTACCAAGTGCTTGAGCTTCTTCTGAAAGAGGAATGGTGTCTGTAACAACCAGTTCATCAATCACAGAATTTTTCAGGTTTTCAATCGCTTTGCCTGAAAGTACAGGGTGGGTAGCATAAGCAACAACGCGGCGAGCACCAAAAGTTTTAAGTGCATCGGCAGCTTTGCATAATGTACCTGCAGTATCCACCATGTCATCTACAATGACACAGTCACGATCTTTTACATCACCAATCAAATGCATCACTTGTGATTCATTCGCTTTTTGACGACGTTTATCGATAATTGCAAGATCGATATCACCCATTTGTTTTGCAACAGCGCGCGCACGAACCACACCACCAACGTCTGGTGAAACTACCATGAGATTGTCGTGTGACTGTTGACGCAGGTCAGCCAATAGCGCAGGCGTACCATAAATGTTGTCTACAGGGATGTCGAAGAAACCTTGAATTTGGTCTGCGTGCAAGTCAATCATCACTACACGGTCAATCCCTACAGTGGTGAGCATATCTGCAACCACTTTAGCGGTAATTGGAACACGTGTAGAACGAGGACGACGGTCTTGGCGGGCATAACCGAAGTAAGGAATAACGGCAGTAATACGACCTGCACTTGCACGACGCAACGCGTCAGCCATCACCAAGATTTCCATGAGGTTGTCATTGGTTGGCGCACAAGTAGGTTGTACGATAAATACGTCTTTACCACGGACATTCTCGGTAATCTCTACAGCAATCTCACCATCAGAGAAGGTAGAAACTGATGCAGCACCTAAAGGAATGTGCAAGTGGCTTACGACTTTTTGAGCGAATTGTGGATGCGCGGTTCCACTAAAAACGACAAGATTGGGCATGAAGCACCCTTGGCGGTTGGTGTATGTAAGAATAGATGGCAGGGGTAGCTGGATTCGAACCAACGGATGCCGATATCAAAAACCGGTGCCTTACCACTTGGCGATACCCCTAATGCGGCAGAACTTTAATATTTTTACTGCGTTCTGTCAAGGTAAATTAACAGGATAGCGCTAATATTGGGGGTTCTGTCTAATGCGAGAAAATGGCAGGGGTAGCTGGATTCGAACCAACGGATGCCGATATCAAAAACCGGTGCCTTACCACTTGGCGATACCCCTAGATTTGATCACTGTAAGATGGCAGGGGTAGCTGGATTCGAACCAACGGATGCCGATATCAAAAACCGGTGCCTTACCACTTGGCGATACCCCTAATACAGTAATCTACAGGTGAAAGAGATGGCAGGGGTAGCTGGATTCGAACCAACGGATGCCGATATCAAAAACCGGTGCCTTACCACTTGGCGATACCCCTATTGTACTGTGAAATGTCGTAATGGAGATTCATCTAAGCTGTTCACAACGTACGCAGTACATGGTGAGTGTGCCAAAATGTCGTCTACATTCATTTCTGCAGTCACTTCAGTAAAGACACAAGCACCTGTACCTGTAAGCTTTGCTTGACCAAATTGGTCTAAATAACGCATTGCTTCATCAACTTCGGGGTATAAATTTCGTGCCACAGGCTCAAAATTATTTCCAAAGTCAGATGGCTTTATCTGATAGCCGCAGAATTTAGTGGGCTTCGTGTTTCTTGTCAATGTTTTTTGTGAAAAAAGTAGTTGAGTGCTGATAAAACAGTCAGGTTTTAACACAATATATTGTTTTGGGGCTAAGTCTATGAATGTTAACTGTTCACCAATGCCTTCTGCCCATGCATTACGACCATGCACAAAGATCGGTACATCTGCTCCGAGCTGTAAACCAAGTTCAGCTAGTTTTTGAGTATCCAAGCCACATTGCCAAAGTTGATTGACTACAATTAAGGTGGTTGCGGCATTGGATGAACCTCCGCCAAGCCCTGCACCCATAGGGATGTGCTTCTCAATTTTAATATTTAAACCTGTGGCTTGTTTCGCGTAGGGTTTTAAAATTTGCGTGGCTTTGTAAATCAGGTTTTGCTCTAAATTGACACTGTTTAAACCCTGAATTTGAATGCTTTGAGTATCATTGACTTCAAATTCTAGCCAGTCGTATAAATCAATCAGTTGAAAAATAGTCTGCAATTCATGGTAGCCGTTGTCACGACGCCCAGTAATGTGCAAAAACAGATTTAATTTGGCAGGTGAGGGTACACGAATCATGGCGAAACTTGGCAAGTGATTAACGATTTTGGATGAGCATTGTAATACGGTTTTCTTGCCCTGATTCAAGTGCTTGTTTCAAAATCAGACGGTTTGGCAAACTGGCACTGTCGTTATAGCTCAAATCGACCGTCCAACCATCTTCAATAAATTGAGTCGGGCGCTGTTGGGGGTCTTTTTGAATTTGGGCATTGACCGTTGCAGGTCGGGCTTGTACCCAATCGACCAAGTGGGTGATGGGCGCTTGCCAACCTGTGGCTTGTTCTAACAGTTCTTCAGGACTTTCGGCATAAATTATCCCTGTTTTGGCACTGTTGAGGGTGACTTGTCCTGGTTGTCCGCTAATTTGCGTTTTACCAACGCCCAAAATGCCGCTCAGTTCAATATCAAACTGCTGTTGCTGCTGTACCCAAGTAAAAAAGGCACTGCCAGATTGCTGCGGAGTGCGCACACCAATTTTGCCTTGTAGGTTAAACTGATTTTCGGCTTCAACTTGCTGTGAAACATGGGCAGGAGATTGCACAAAAGGCTGACAACCTGTGATGAACAGACTGGTACTGACAAACAGGGTAAGACCTAATTTTGAGAATAAACGCATAAAATCACTTAACACTTTTTTTAACGGGCTGCGCTAACAATAGCGAATTTAATTGTTGCAATTGCGGATCATTCGGATGATTTTGTTGTAATTGTTGTAACACTTGGCTGAATTTTTGAATATCTCCTTGCATATACAACGATTTTGCATAACGTGAGCCAATCGCGGCACTATGACTCAGCGCGTAGGCTTTTTCCAAAGCCTGTGCCGAAGCAGTGTAGTCATTTTGCAAATAGCTGACATAACCTAAAGTATCTAAAATAGAGGCTTGTTCAGGTGCAAACTCAAGTGCTTGCTCTACATAGCGACGCGCTTCATCCAAACGACGATTTTGCAGTGCAAGAGTATAGGCGTAGGCATTTAAATAGGTTGGGCTGTTCGGCTCAATTTCCAGTAACTTGGTGAGCAGTTGATCCAGTTTGTCTTTTTCCTGATGTGCATCCAATAGTAAGACTTCTGAATAGATCAGGTCAGGATCATCGGGCAGGTTTTTGATGGCTTCATCTAACAAACGCAGTGCTGCTTTTTTATTGTCCATGCGTTTTAAAATATCGGCCTGTGCCTGATATAAAAAACTGGCGTGCTGCGGATAGTTGACCCGTTCCTGCGTTAAAAAGCGCAGGGCATCGTTCAGTTTATCTTGCTGGGCAAAAATACTGATCATGTTGCGACGTGAAACCGTATAAAGGCTACCATCGACCAAACGATAATAGGCTTTGGCTGTTTCAAAGTGCTGTTTACGCTCGGCATTGACTGCCAAATAGAAATAGGCTTCGTTTTGATATTGGGCTGAATAGCGCAACTCTACTAAATATTTTTCGGCTTTTTCGTATTGTTTCAAGTCAATACTGGTCAAACCTGCAATAAATAAGGCTTCATCTTCCGTAGGCCATTTTTTTAAAATAGCTTCTAGCTTTGTTAGCGCCAAAGTTGCTTCATTTTTTTTGACCAAATATTTGGCTTCGGCTAAACGGACTTCAAAATTATTTTTGTGTTTACGGCTGGATTTTGCATACCAAGCTGCCGTTTCTTCTTCATTGCCAAGTACGCTCAACAAATTGGCTTTCATTAAAATATAGCCAGTGACTTTCGGGCGTTTGCGCAACGCTCTGTTAATGGTGTCGAGCGCGGCTTGATATTGTCCATTTTGCGCTTTTAAACCTGCAATCAATACCAAAATAGATGGATTGTCTTTGGCTTTGCTGGTGCGCAGGGCTTGAATCAGAAATTCACGGTCTTCTACAGATTCAGGGGAAATTCCCGCCAAAATTTGTTCTAAGTCAGCCGTGGCATCAATATTTAGAATTTTATCTAAGGTTTCTGCAGCCAAGTCATATTCATGCGCTTTGAGTGCAATGTGCGCCAAATAAAACAGTGCAGGGACATCGGATGGTTCTTGTACCACCCAATGTGTTGCAATATCTAATGCGGCACGTAGGTCATTTTGTTCAATGGCAATATTCAGGGCGCGTTGTTTAATGGAAGTCGAATTGTTCTTAATTGCCAAGACCGTGTAGTTGTGTAATGCAGTTGGAATATCGCCATAAGCCAAGGCAAATTCTGCCACCATGGTTTGTTTTACCGCATTATAATTTGAATTTGCATGATAAATTTCTTCAGATGCTCTAAGATGAGCAACTGAAGCCATGCTACCGACCAGTAAGAATGTGGTAGAATATTGCTTAATTGTCGCGCCGTATGGTCGGCTATTTGTTTGACGCAATTTTTCTTGATCCAAGTAATGCTTTTTATGACACCGTTATTGCACAATAGCATAAATTTAGCGAAATGATGATCTGATATGTCTTTCTTTGCATTGGGTGTCAACCATCAAACCGCCTCTGTAGAGTTGCGCGAGCAAATTGCATTTAACCCAGAAAAGTTAAGTGCCTTACTTGCTGAGCAAAGCCAACATCCCGAACTGAATGATTTGGTGGTGGTGTCTACCTGCAACCGTACCGAAGTCTACGCCATGTCTGAACATCCAGAACAGGTGTTGGATTGGCTTGCACACGTCAATGGTATTGATGCGAAGCAATTGAGTCGTCATGTTTATCGTTATGAAAATGCACAGGCGGTGTCGCATTTAATGCGCGTAGCCAGTGGGCTAGATTCACTCATGTTGGGTGAGCCGCAAATTTTAGGTCAGGTCAAAACTGCGCTGTCTTTAGCCAAAGACTCACATACGGTTTCGCAACAACTCAACCGAATTTTTGAATATGCGTTTTATGCTGCCAAACGGGTACGTTCAGAAACTGCCGTAGGCAGCCATGCCGTGTCTATGGGTTATGCGGTAGCGCAACTGGCGTTACAAGTATTTAGCCATCCTGAAAAACTAACAGTGATGGTGGTGGCTGCAGGCGAAATGAATAGCCTTGTGGCGAAGCATTTGGCCGAGATGGGCGTCGCTAAAATTTTAATTTGTAACCGTACCCGCGCTCGTGCCGAAGCTTTGGCACAAGAAATTGCGCATCGGGTTGAAGTTGAAATTATTGAATTTGATCAGTTAGCGGCCAATTTACACCGCGCTGATGTAATTTCAAGCTGTACGGGTAGTTTGCATCAGGTGATTGCTTATCCTGAAGTGAAAGCAGCGTTAAAGAAACGTCGCTATCAGCAAATGTTGTTGGTCGATTTGGCCGTACCACGTGATATTGATCCTAAAATTGAAAATTTGGATGGCGTGTATTTGTACGGGGTCGATGACCTGCAAAGCGTGATTGATGAAAACTTGGCGCAGCGTCGTCAGGCGGCTGTGGAAGCAGAGCTAATGGTCAATCAGCTTGTGACTGAGTTGGTGACCCATCAAAAAGTTCAGCAAGCAGGTGCGACCATTCATGCTTACCGTGAACATGGCGAAAGCTTGCGTCAGGAAGAATTAAATTTGGCGATGGCGCGTATTGCCAAAGGTGAAGATGCTGCACAGGTTCTGCAGGAATTTTCCTATCGTTTAACCCAAAAACTGCTGCATCCAACTTCTATTTTATTGCGTGAAGCAGCCAAAGGTGATGAGCCTGAATGTTTTGAGTTTATGCAGGAAAATTTAGCAGCGACTGCCAAACATCGTCGCAAATAAGCAAGATTAACGTGATTTACAAAAAAGATTTTTGACGATACAAACTTAATCTAATCAGACCAGATCGCTTATTCCTCTAACAAGGTCAGCGATCTTTTTTTATCAATTTCATAAATTTGATGTTTCAAGCGCTTCATTTCTTCAATACTGCTGAATTTTTTGGAGCGAATTTTTTGCTGTAAACAGTCGTATTGCAATTTGGTCGAAAAATCCTGCGCCAATTTATCGACGTGTTCAGGAGAAGTCGTGTAATCACTGACATTGGCTTGTTGTAAAATGCGCTGTAATTCATAGTGATACGCTGAGCATGCACCCAAAATATAATATTTGGCTTGTTCAGGATCATCGGGTAGATCATCAAAAATAGTATTTAAAATATTTAAGATTTGGTGTAGCAGATGATCATTTGGAATCAGCGCACGTAACGGTTCAAAGTGAATATACAAATACGGGTGATTGATTAGAATCGCAATCACATATTCTTCGGCATCGACTTTGGTGCTAAAACTCAAAGATGCATCGTTATTGGTCTGTGCCTGCCATTTACGGTTAAAGCCTAACTTTTCACGGAAAAACTGTTGCAGCAAATAGCGATAAGAACCCGTTTTGGGCAAAAGTTCGGTCAACTGCCGCAGTTCACCCATGACCTGACTTTTGCCTTCAGGGGTACTGATATTATGGTTTTGGGTGAGATGCGCAAAGACAAAATCTGATAGCAAAGGTGCTTGATCTAATAAACGTCGGAAATTTTCGATGCCTTCACGACGAATAAGTGAGTCAGGGTCGTGCTCATTGGGTAAAACAAAGAACTTCAGTTCACGTCCATCATTGAGCAAAGGCAGTGCAATTTCCAGTGTACGACGTGCGGCTTTTTGACCTGCGGCATCGCCATCAAACGCGATGGTAATGCGGTTGTTTTGGCGGAATAGAATGTTTAAATGATCGGTATTACTGGCTGTACCGAGTGTCGCTACAGCACCATGAATGCCGTATTGCTGCAAGGCAATCACATCCATATAGCCTTCGACCATTAAATAATCTTGGGCTTTTTGTTTGCGTCCTTCATATAAACCATAGAGCAATTGGTTTTTATGAAACACTTCCGAATCGGGCGAGTTGATGTATTTGGGTTTGATTTCATCATTAAGTGCGCGACCACCAAAGCCGACCACACGTCCTTTGCTGTCACGGATTGGAAAAATCACCCGATCACGTAATAAATCGAAGTCACGTCCCTTGTCACTGGTACGAATTAAGCCTAGCAGTTTTAAACCTGCAATGTCTTGCGGAAAGGCTTTTTCTAAATGCTGCCAATCTTCGGGTGCGTAACCCAAGCGCCAAAACTGCAAGGTTTGTGCGGTTAAACCACGTTTTTGAAAATACTGTTGCGCGGCAGGGCTGTGCGGCAATTGCTGCTCATAATATTGCGCTATATTTTCTAGCAAGTCGTATAAGTTGCCTTCTTGTGCAGGTGTGTCCTGCATGGTGTCCCATTGCTCAAAACCTGCAAACGGGTCGGCATTGTTTTGAAATTCCGAGTTCTGAAATTCCGAGTTTGCGTATTCAGCACTTTGAAACTCGGCAAAAGGATCAAAGTCGATGCCAGAAGCTTCAAAAGTATGTTCGCTTGATGTGGTTTGAGCTGCAGAAGTTTCATTCTGGTCTTTTGCTGTTGGTTTGGGTTGAGCTATCGGTGTTGGCTTTTTGGCTTCACGTTTATAAGAGAGTTTTTTATTGTCGTGCTGATCTTTTGGGAGTTCGATGCCTGTTTGACTGGCCAAGTCTTTCATGACATCTACAAAATTGCGGTTATCAATATCCATTAAAAAACGGATGGCGTTACCATTTGCCTGACAGCCAAAGCAATGATAGTACTGCTTGTCACGGTAAACGTGAAAAGACGGGGTTTTTTCCTGATGGAACGGGCAGCAGCCCGAATAGGTACGACCAGTTTTTTTTAATTTCACACGCTGACTAATCAGATCGACAATATCAGTGCGATCTAAAATTTGATCAATCGTGTGCTGTGGAATGGCCATACGGTTTTGTCTGTTATCTCTTGGTAGTGAAAGGTTCGCCGAACAGGTTGAATACATCAGACTGTGCTGATTGACTCAATGAGTATTCTCTTTTGTATCTTTTTCTAGGACAGGAAACAAGCCCATAAAAGAACAAAGGGCAAGTATCATAACTTGCCCTTTGCATTTTTCAAAACTGAAAAATCAGTCGGAATGGTTTTATTCAGTGCTGTCGTTTTGAGATTTTGGACGATCGAGCAAGCCAAAACTCAAACGGTTGGTGAGGCTGCGTGATGGCTCTGCTTGTGCTTTAGTATCTGACTGTTGTGCTTCGGTGCTGCTTTGCGCTTCACGTCCGAAAATACCCAAAGTTGCACGGTTAATCCAGCTTGCGTCATGACGGGCAGCACGTAAATTCACGCTACCATCTGCTTTAACCAAATTTGGATAGTTCAGTTTCAACACATCAATATATTGCTGAGCTGTGGCTTGATCGCCCAGTTTGCCATAACCATAAGCCACCGTTGCCAATGCTTCTGGAATTTGTGGAGTTTGCGGATAATGCTCAACTACCCACAATGAACGCTCTACTGCAGCCACCCATGCTTTACGTTTAATGTTATAACGTGCTGCATTCATTTCGGCTTCTGCCAGTTCCTGACCAATAAACTGCATACGCTGTGCAGCATCTACCGCATAAGTGCTCGATGGATAGCGACGGATAAAATCGACAAAGTTTTGATACGCTAGTTTTAAATAGCTGACATCACGGTGCGCTTGCTTGAGCGAGGTATAACGCAACAAACCATCATAGTTTTGTTCCATATTCGCTACGCCACGTACATAGTAGGCATAATCGGCTTTAGGATGCTGCGGGTTCATGCGGATAAAACGATCTGCAACAGCAATTGCGCCTTCATAATCTTTTTGCTGGAATTTTGCATACAACAATTCAAGCTGCGCTTGCTGCGCATAATCACCCGTTGGATAATAGGTTTCTAAAGCTTCAAGATGCTTAACGGCATCGGTGTATTGACCACGATCCAGTGCTTTTTCTGCTTTTTCAATATAAACCTGTTCGCTAGATTGCGGACCAGTATCGACCACTTCTTTTTTTGGATTGCTGCTACAGCCCACAATTGCAGACGCAACGCCGAGTGAAAGAGCAAGCATTGTTATTTTATAACGTGGTAGCGACATAAAAATTCCTCTGTTAATACGGGCAATGAGCTACAATTGCGCTATTAAACCACTTTTGTCTGAATGAGCAAATGAGTCAAGCACAATCTACCCATTCCAATTTACCTGAAACTGAGTTCAATTTACTTGAAGATGCTGAGGATGCAGATAACCATACTTCAGACTCAACTGCAACACGTTTATCGTTGCAATTTCAATTGGATGACAGCCACTTAGGACTACGCATCGACCAAGTTGCAGCCATCATTTGGAGTGAATTTTCACGTGAAAAGCTAAAACAGTGGCTCAAAGACGGTCATTTGTTGGTAAATGGTAACACGGTCAAACCTAAATATAAGTGTGAAGGTGATGAGCTTCTTACCCTAGAAGTCGAGCTTGAAGCGCAAACCCGCAGCCTGCCTGAAGATATTCCACTGGATATTATTTATGAAGATGATGACATCATGGTGATTAATAAACCTGTGGGCATGGTGGTGCATCCGGGGGCGGGAAATAGCTCTGGAACTCTGGTGAATGCCTTGCTGCATCATTATCCTAAATCTGCCGAATTGACCCGTGCAGGCTTGGTGCATCGTATTGATAAAGACACTTCAGGCTTGTTGGTCGTAGCGAAGAACTTAGAATCACAGTTTGCTTTAACCAAACAACTGGCGAAGAAATCAGTTTATCGTTTATACGACTTGGTGGTGTATGGCAACATGATTGCTGGTGGAACGGTCGATGAACCGATTAAACGCCATCCTGTAGATCGAATTAAAATGGCGGTCTTGCCAGGCGGTAAAGAGGCCGTGACGCATTACAATGTGAAAGAACGTTTTCAGCACTTCACTCGCGTTCAGGCACGTTTGGAAACAGGGCGTACCCATCAAATTCGTGTGCATTTAAGTTATATTGGTTTTGGTTTGGTAGGCGATCCTGTCTATACCCCACGTGTACGTGTCCCCGCGGGTGCATCGGCATTGTTAAATGATACATTGCGTAACTTTAAACGTCAGGCCTTACATGCCGTCAAACTCGGTTTGGTGCATCCACGTACTCAAGAAGAAATGATGTTTGAAGCGCCGTGGCCTGAAGACTTTAAACAATTGGTAGATGTATTACGCAGCGAAAATGCCGCGTACTGATGCCATTCAACATCTGTCAGCTCAGATGGGCCGTTATATGCAGTTAAAAGGATAGAGGCATGCAATTTGTTCAAGGACTCCCTGCAGGAGTATATGTCGGACAAACCCGCATACAACATGCGCAGGCACTGGCAACAAGTTCAACAGAACTGTCTGGGTTTAATTTGGCACTGCATGTGCAGGATGATGCATGGCGTGTGCAGCAGCATCGTATGCGTTTGCTGGCAGAGTTTGCTGAATATGGGGTCGATAAACTGACTTGGATGACACAGACGCATAGTGTGTTGTGTCAGACCATTAATGAGCAAATCACTTTTGAAGCCTTAGAGGGTGATGGCTTGGTCACGCAGCGTAAAGCACATGCTTTAATGATGATGACTGCGGACTGCTTACCTGTGGTTTTAGGTAATGCAGAAGGCACAGAAGTGGCCAACTTGCATGCGGGCTGGCGAGGTTTAGCTAACGGTATTATTGAAAACACCATTGCTGAAATGCAAAGTGCACCAACATGGGCGTGGTTAGGTGCTGCCATCAGTCAGCCACGTTTTGAGGTTGGAGCAGAAGTAAAACAGGCCTTTTGTGATAAATATCCTGAACTGGGTACGGCCTTTATAGATGGGCAACAATCTGGTAAATACTTTGCCGACTTGTATGCGATTGCACGCTATATTTTGCAGCAACATGGTGTCGCAACGGTATTGGGTGGTGATCAGTGCTCATATTCGCAGGCCGATCAGTACTATTCTTACCGCCGTCAGCCACGTACAGGCCGCATGGCAACATTCGTGTTTATGCAGGCTTAGTGTTAAACTTGACTTAATTATTTGGTTTTAAACATTCTCATGTCAGTGTCTCATTCAACATCTTCTTGCGCTGCAATTCGTGTGGCGGTGGTTTATCACAGTCCTTATGGCCATACTGCTAAGGTGGCACAGCATATTGCGCAAGGTGCTACACAAATGGGCGCACAAGTTGAGTTGATGGCGGTCACTGAGATTAAATGGGACAGCTTAGACCAAGCCGATATTATTATTATGGGCTGTCCAACGTATATGGGAAGCATCACCTCTGCCTTAAAACAGTTTATGGAAGAATCTTCCAAGCGCTGGTTGGCCAGAACTTGGCAAGGCAAACTTGCCGCAGGCTTTACCAATGGCGGTGGGTTAAGTGGCGATAAACTGGCTGTCTTGCAACAAATAAATTTATTTGCAATGCAGCACGGCATGTTGTGGTCAGGTTTACCGTTTATGCCTACAGGCCGTAGCCCACATGACATTAATCGTATGTCGAGCTTTTTGGGTTTAATGACGCAATCGGATAATGCCAGTGTAGAAGTTACACCACCAGAAGGTGATTTAGAAACTGCGGTCAAATTTGGCAAGTATTTGGTGGAATTAAAACTTAAAGCTTAAGTTTGATTCGATTTTTACAAATGCCATAAAAATGCTCGATATTTAATCGAGCATTTTTATTGGTGATGCTAATTTTTAAATGATGGTAATTTATTAAATTACTTGTGCATCAAACGTGCTTTATCACGCTGCCAGTCACGGTCTTTCTCTGAAGCACGTTTATCATGCAATTGTTTACCTTTAACCAAGGCAATTTCCAGTTTTGCCAAAGGGCCTTTCCAATAGCAAGCCAAAGGTACACAGGAATAGCCTTTTTGATTCACAGCACCCATCAACTTTTCAATTTCACGACGTGACAATAAAAGTTTACGGGTACGGGTTGCTTCAGGTACAACGTGAGTAGATGCAGACAGTAGCGGCTGAATTTGTGCACCAAATAAATAAGCTTCATTGTCACGAAATAAAATATAACTTTCGGTGATGGTCATGCGCCCAGCACGTAAAGATTTGACTTCCCAGCCTTGCAGTGAAAGTCCAGCCTCAAATTTTTCTTCAATAAAATAATCGTGGCGTGCACGTTTATTCTGTGCAATTGTGCCGCCCGTATTTTTTTTAACTACAGTTACCTTCGCCATAATCAATTACTTCCAAACTTATGACTATTGTGCCTCAAACCAAGGCTTGCTGACAAATCAAAATCATCACAACTGTTGGCTAAACTGCTTTGATATTTCATAATTTGGTAGACTTTAGTTCACTAAAATTTTTTGTATTTGTTAAACTAACTTTGACAAAACCAACTAGAGCATAATGGATGTCTAAAACTCGCGTAATTTATCCGGGCACCTTTGACCCGATTACTAATGGTCATATTGACTTGGTGACACGTGCTGCAAAAATGTTTGATGAAGTCGTGGTCGCAATTGCCATTGGACATCATAAAAATCCAATTTTTACTTTGGAAGAACGTGTGGAATTGGCACAGGCATCTTTAAAGCATTTGCCTAATGTTGAATTTGTCGGATTTGATGGTTTATTGGTTAATTTTTTCCGTGAGCAAAATGCGACTGCAGTTTTGCGTGGTTTGCGTGCTGTTTCAGATTTTGAATACGAATTTCAGTTGGCAAATATGAACCGTCAATTAGATGCGAAATATGAAGCGGTATTTCTGACTCCTTCAGAGCAATATTCATTTATTTCTTCTACATTAGTTCGTGAAATTGCACGCTTAAAAGGTGATGTGACTAAATTTGTTGCACCTGTTGTGGTCGAAGCCTTTGAGCGTAAATTACGACAAGGTTGGTAGCGTGTCTTTATATATTACCGATGAATGTATTAACTGTGATGTCTGTGAACCTGTATGCCCAAATGAGGCAATTTATATGGGTGAGCTGATTTATGAGATTAATCCAGCATTATGTACTGAATGTGTAGGACATCACGAGCAGCCGCAGTGTCAGTTATTTTGCCCAGTCGATTGTATTCCGCTCGATCCAGAGCATGTAGAAACACAGGAACAATTGCTGGAAAAATATAAAAAACTGATTGCTCAAAAAAGCGCAAGCAATTAACTTATAATTTTGCTAAGATGCGCCTTCGAAGTGAACCAGACGATCGCTGCTGTGGAGGTCTCCGTGACTGAAACAGGGGAGGAAAGTCCGGGCTTCATAGGGCAGGGTGCCAGGTAACGCCTGGGCGGCGTGAGCCGACGGAAAGTGCAGCAGAGAGTAGACCGCCTTCGTATGGTTTCTTTTTCGGAAGAAATTGAAGGTAAGGGTGAAAGGGTGCGGTAAGAGCGCACCGCATGGCTGGTAACAGTTCATGGCATGGTAAACCCCACCAGAAGCAAGACCAAATAGGAATCCTGAGGTACGGCCCGTACTGGATTCGGGTAGGTCGCTTGAGCGTATGAGTGATTGTACGCCTAGAGGAATGATCGTTCTCGACAGAACCCGGCTTATCGGTTCACTTCACCAAATTTTAAGCAATTGATGCGTGATAAGGCTTGACGTTACCTAGATTACAGCAGATAATGCGCGCACAGTTTTTGGCTATGTAGCTCAGTTGGTTAGAGCACCGCACTCATAATGCGGGGGTCACAGGTTCAAGTCCCGTCATAGCCACCATTTTTCAGACCACGTTCACTAACGTGGTCTTTTTTTTGTTTAAAATTTGTCTGTGCAATCTATTTGAGCTGTATCCAGTTGAATCTGCATTTGTAGGTTTTGAATCTGTTGCCAATTGGCTTGTTGATCAGAGTGAGCAAAAATTTTGGCATCGACCTGATTTAATTTTTTTAGCGAAATGTGTTGTGATGCACAATAACGCCCTACAGCACGCTCATAAGCCAGTTGTTGCTGCGCTGCAGCATTGAGTTGATGTGCCGTTAAAATCTTTTGCTGCCCTTTGGCATAAGCAACCAAGACACGTCGGTCTGCGATGCTATAACTCATTTTAGAATTAATAAATTGCGCAACATCACGCCGTACACCGTTGTAATCTACAAAAATAGGTGAAACCAAAGCACAGGAACTTAAGCCAACAACAAGGCTACTCAGTATTATAGACTTCAAGATCATGGTTGAATTTATTCTCTTTTTTCTGTGTGACTTGATATAGATTTTGCTGCAAATATTTAAGAATCTCCGTAAGAAAATAGTAATTTGATTAAAATTAAACAAATCTCCCTGTTTTTGCTTAAACTGTGAGCGTTTGTAAATTAAAATGCTTGACGATGCAGAGCTAAGTTTAGATAATGCGCACACAGTTTACGGCTATGTAGCTCAGTTGGTTAGAGCACCGCACTCATAATGCGGGGGTCACAGGTTCAAGTCCCGTCATAGCCACCATTTTAATAGACCAAGCTCTCAGCTTGGTCTTTTTTTATGTCTAAAATTTAAGTTGAGCTTTATTGACCTATTCTTAAAATACAGACAATAAAAAACCAAGCCTTCGCTTGGTTTTTTACGCTTCTGTTTAAGCCATAGTTTTGCTTAAATTCCAGGTTTCCAGCCATTCACCAATGGGTAACGACGTTCACGGCCAAATGCGCGTGAACTGATACGTGGTCCTAGGGCACCTTGACGGCGCTTATATTCATTGCGATCAACCAATTGAATCACTTTCTCAACCATTGCACGTTCAAAGCCTTTGCCAATAATATCTTCTTGGCTTTGATCTTCTTCAATGTAGGCATACAAAATTGCATCCAAAATTTCGTACGGTGGTAAAGAGTCTTGGTCTTTCTGATCTGGGCGCAATTCTGCAGAAGGTGGGCGAGTAATCACGCGTTCTGGAATAACAGGCGTATCAGCAATACTGTTACGGTATTTTGCCAGTTCAAATACAATGGTTTTATACACGTCTTTGAGTACGGCATAACCACCGACCATATCTCCGTATAAGGTGCAATAGCCAACAGCCAGCTCAGATTTGTTGCCTGTAGACAGGACTAAATTACCAAATTTATTGGAAAGCCCCATCAAAATTGTACCGCGTGCACGGGCTTGTAAATTTTCTTCAGTAGTGTCACTTGGGCTATTACCAAAGAATGGATACAGGGTTTGCATGAAGCTATTCACTACAGGATGAATTTCGGCAATGCCGAAGGTAACACCTAATGCTTTGGCTTGCTCTGCCGCATCTTCAACACTGATTTGTGCTGTATAAGTATATGGCATCATCACCGCTTGTACTTTGTCTGCACCAATGGCATCGACTGCAATTGCAAGTGTCAGCGCAGAGTCAATACCACCCGATAAACCTAAAATAACCCCAGGGAAGCCTGAACGTTGTACATAGTCACGTGTAGCTAAAACCAAGCCTTGGTAAATTTCTGCCAACGTATCTAAAGCGGGGCTAATCTCTGCAGTTTTAAAGTGTTTCTGAGCAGCGTCATATTCAACGAAGAATACACCTTCCTGATACGTCGGCGCTTGTAGTGCAACATCGCCCGCTTGGTTGATCACGAAGCTAGTGCCATCGAAGATTAAATCATCTTGACCGCCCACTTGGTTCACATATACAACATTTAAGTGGAGCTGCTTAGCCAACTCAGTCATGGTTTGTACACGATGTTGTGGCTTGCCCACTTCATAAGGGGATGCATTGAGCACCAATGCTGTTTCAACATTGAGTTGTGCGAGTTGCTGTACCGTTGGCAGTGCCCATAAGTCTTCGCAAATCAATACGCCAAATTTATGTCCAAGGTATTCAAATACCAGATGTTGATGACCCTCATCGAAATAACGCTTCTCATCAAATACGGCATAATTTGGTAAATTTTGTTTGTTATAAATACCAAGAATATTGCCATCTTTCATGACTGCAGCAGAGTTGAAACGTTGACCATCTTCAGTTTCATTCACAAAACCGAAAACTAAAACGATATCTTTAATTTCACGTAATTGTTCAAATGCTTGTTGAGTGCGTTTGTTCAAGCTTGGGCGCAGTAATAAATCTTCTGCTGGGTAACCCAAGAGAGAAAGTTCAGGGAAAATAATCAGATCTGCGTGTTGTTTTTTCGCTTCATTTGCCTGTTCAAGCATTTTTTGCGCATTTGCTTCGAGATTGCCGATGTGTGGAGAGAACTGTGCAAGGGCAATTTTAAAAGATTTCATTTAAATTAAGTCCTATTCCTATAGGTTTAAAATACACATAAACGACTGATTATTATTGTTATAAAAATTTCAGCGCAGTGTATTGTGGATTAAACGACTGCCGAAAGGCACAAATAAAAACCATTTATTATCTAACAGATAAAGATCTTATTTTGCGGTGCAAAAATAGAGACTTTTGCTATTTTATCGTAATTTAGAATAGATGCTAGCATCGAATACACTTTATTCTTGTATGCTGCAGAATATCACTGAAATATGACAGAATTTTTATGCTATTTATTTGAAATTATTATATTTTAAGATTGGGCTTGTCTGTGGTTTTAAGTCGGATCGCTCAAGTTAAAGAATATTCAGTTAAGCAATTGGTTTTGGTGGATTCAGAATAATATTGTCAATTTTTTTCAGGAAAATATCTTTAGCGATGTCGCCTTGTTGTTCAATGTTATAGGCAAAAAAAGGCTTGTTTGTAGTCAATTGATAGCGATATGGATTGTACTGTTTAAAGCTTAAATAATATGCCGTTTGTAAGAGTGCGCCATGTAGCAAGACATTGATTTTCTGTTGATATTGCAAGACATGCGCCATTTCGTGAATAAAAATGGCTTGATAGCCTAAATGTGCTTGAGTGTAGTCTGAACGGTAATGCAAATTACGCACATGAATATCACCACAGGGTGCCATAAATATGTGTTGTGGTTGCCAAGGTAAATAGGGGTGATTCATGACTCTGACTTTGCTGTAGTCAATTAAATGACCGAACACAGACTGGCATAGCTGTATTTCTGCAGGTGTTAAGTAGCGATATTTAAACTGCGCAAGTTTTAAAAAACGCATGAGCAGACTTAAAAATAAGAAATGCAGTTGCAGCATGTAAATTGATCATGAAAGGCTGATATCAAAAATATAGCGTAAATTGGCTGATGACCCAATCTAATTATCTTGTTTAAGTCAAACTACCAAGGCTTTACATTATGGCGAAACAAATATTCAAAAATAAAAAAACCACCCGAAGGTGGTTTTTTGAGTCGTACTCGTTTTATAAGGTACAACGCAAACCGAATTAACGGTTGATGTCGCGTTGAGTGTAACCTGTGTAAAGCTGACGTGGACGACCGATTTTGTAAGGACCGCTGTGCATTTCTAACCAGTGGCTGATCCAGCCTACAGTACGTGCAAGAGCGAAAATTACAGTAAACATTTCTGTTGGGATACCAATCGCTTTAAGGATGATACCTGAGTAGAAGTCTACGTTAGGGTATAAGTTACGCTTGATGAAGTATTCATCAGATAACGCAATACGCTCAAGTTCCATTGCAAGTGCAAGTTGTGGATCGTTGATACCTAAGTCGTTAAGAACTTCGTCACAAGTTTGCTTCATTACTGTTGCACGTGGGTCGAAGTTTTTATAAACGCGGTGACCGAAGCCCATAAGCTTCACTTCTTTAGTCTTCACTTTTTCCATGAAGTCTGCAACGTTTTCTACAGAGCCGATTTCATCAAGCATCTTAAGAACAGCTTCGTTCGCACCACCGTGAGCAGGACCCCAAAGTGCAGAAATACCTGCAGAGATACATGCGTATGGGTTAGCGCCAGTAGAACCAGCTAAACGTACAGTTGAAGTGGACGCGTTTTGTTCGTGGTCAGCGTGAAGCGTGAAAATACGATCCATAGCGCGTGCATGAACAGGGTTAACTTTGTAGTCACGGTCTGCTGGTGTAGCAAACATCATGTACAAGAAGTTTTCTGCGTAGCTTAAGTCGTTACGTGGGTAAACGAATGGTTGACCAACTGTGTACTTGTAGCTCCAAGCCGCTAAAGTAGGAATCTTCGCGATTAAACGAATCGCTGTGATTTCACGGTGGTTAACATCTTCGATGTCCAAATTGTTGTGATAGAACGCAGATAACGCACCAACAACACCAACCATGATTGCCATAGGGTGAGCATCACGACGGAAACCGTTATAGAAACGCTTAACTTGGTCGTGAACCATAGTGTGGTTGCGAACTTTAGCGTCAAAATCAGCTTTTTGTTCTGCAGTTGGAAGCTCACCATTTAATAATAAGTAGCAAGTTTCTAAGTAGTCAGCTTTAGTCGCTAATTGGTCAATTGGGTAACCACGGTGTAAAAGAATACCTTTGTTACCATCAATGAACGTAATTTTAGACTCGCAAGACGCTGTTGCCATAAAACCAGGATCAAAAGTAAAGTGACCTGCCGCCAACACATCCTTAACGTCAATTACATCTGGGCCTAATGTGCCGCTGTAAATTGGTAATTCAATTTCTTTTCCATCAAGCTGTAATACGGCTTTTTTGCCAGTTGCTTCAGACATTCAATAGATCTCCTGTCCTGGTGAATGTTGATCTGACTCGAAGTATCAATCTTTTAATGCGCAAGTCAGACGGATTAAAAATTAGCTCTAAGATTAGAGAGTACTGAAATTTTGTCAATTATACTTATGGATTAAGCAGACGACTATTTATAGAAAAAGTCGAAAAAATTCCAGTAAAAAAATCAATAAAATCACAGCACAGCCGCCGTATCATAAGTCAAAATTTGTCGGATGTGCAGAAAAAAATCATCAATACGGATTAATTGTAAGCAATTTTAAATACTGGTTTTGATGTGCTATTTCTTTAGCAGGATTCAGTCCAATACTTAAATTTATCTAATTCTCATAACTTACACGTTTTTACATACACGGTAGGGTGGTCAGATTGGTTGTAATAGGCAGTAAGTCTGGTATTTAAATTCGATATTGATTGATCAAAAAATGACTGATTAAACTCCTGAAAATAGCCATGATCCATCATATTTTGAGTGGGAAATGATGAAATCTTTGTGAATAAAGCGCGGTTATTTATCCATACAGATACAAAAAATACTGGATAAGTCATTCATTCGCATGATGATTATCATTTTTAATATTTATTTAGGTGTGGTGTTTAAAGTAAATATAAGTTGTATAAATAGATTGAGGTATGTGCCGACATTAAAGTTTAATCCATGATCAGGTGTACCTTGACCAAAGCAAAGTGATGGGCTGTCTGGATCTAAGAGTCTTGTGTTGTGGTTGTAAATTGCTGCAAACAGTGGAGTACACACATATATAGTGCTGCTACTTATATATAAGTATGTGAAAACCCGAAGAACATCTGAAAAACAAAGTACAAATTTATCTTTAGTCTAAATATTCTAAAGCCACTGATTGTGTCATCAAGAGTTTTCACTTTAATAATTTATTTAAAAACATAGATTTATGTTTGATTGTGTGGTTGTGGATGGTAATTGGTTTGTCTTTATACTTGTTAATGATTCTTATTTAAGGGTTTTTTAGCCAAAAAGCCGAGTAGAGTTGTTTGTATTTTAACAGTTGACGTTTTATAATTCAGTGTCGTTTTAAGGTTAGGCATGAATTTGCCTAACAATGCCAGCTTTCCTTCGAATTTATTCCAACAAACTCCGGATGGAGTTTTTACTTACAGGATGCCCGCTGTGAAAAGCAACAGACCTGTCAATTTGTCCATGGGTCAAGTTTTAGAAGTAAACTTAAAATCGCCCGTGGCTATTGCATCAATTCTACACCGTCTTTCTGGTGTCATCGTATTTTTACTCGTACCGGTACTTTTATGGTTGTTAGACAAGTCTTTGTCTTCACCTGAAGGTTTTGCTCAAGTTCAAGAAATTTTTAACGGTTTCTTTGTGCGCTTTATCGTATGGGTATTTGTAGCCGGCTTAATCTATCACTTCATTGCTGGTGTTAAGCACTTACTTGCTGACCTTGGTTTTGCAGAAGAACTGCAAAGTGGTCGCATTGCAGCTACTATTTCATTGATCTTGTCTGCTATCGGTATCGTTGCAGCATTTGTATGGATTGTAATCTAATGAAAAGTGCTACAGGTTTAACGGGTTCAGGTTCTCGCGATTGGTTTATCCAACGTATTAGTGCTGTTGTTCTTGCTGTTTATACCGTTGTGGTATTTGGTTGGATTCTTCTTAACGGTGGATTCAACTTTGAACAGTGGTACGGCTTTATGATGACATTACCAATGAAGATTATGTCTTTATTGGCAGTCTTATCTCTTGTTGCACATGCTTGGATCGGTATGTGGCAAGTATTCACTGACTATGTGACTACTCGTCAAATGGGTCCTTCAGCTTCAGGTTTACGCCTAGTGCTGACTTCAGCAGTGATTATTGCTGTTTTTGCATACGCAATCTGGGCAATCCAGATTTTTTGGGCGAATTGATAGGAAAATATCATGGGCGCGATTAACCCTAAAGAAGATTATACAAATATTCCACACCAATTCTTTGACGCAGTCATCGTTGGTGGTGGTGGTTCAGGTATGCGTGCATCTTACCAACTTGCTCAAGCAGGTTTGAAAGTTGCGGTATTGACCAAAGTATTCCCTACACGTTCACACACTGTTGCAGCGCAAGGTGGTATTGGTGCATCTCTTGGTAATATGCAAGAAGATAACTGGCACTACCACTTTTATGACACAGTAAAAGGTTCTGACTGGTTGGGCGACCAAGACGCGATTGAATTCATGACGCGTGAAGCGCCACAAGTGGTTTATGAATTAGAACACTTGGGTATGCCATTTGACCGTAACGCAGACGGTACAATTTACCAACGTCCATTCGGTGGTCACTCTGCAAACTACGGTGAAAAAGCAGTTCCACGTGCATGTGCTGCAGCTGACCGTACAGGTCACGCACTTCTTCACACGCTTTATCAAAGCAACGTGAAAATGGGCACTCAATTCTTCGTAGAATGGATTGCTCTTGATTTGATCCGTAACGAAGCTGGCGATGTACTAGGTGTGACTGCAATTGACCAAGAAACAGGTAAAATCGCAGTATTCCAAGCGAAAGCGACATTGTTTGCTACAGGTGGTGCAGGTCGTGTGTACCGTGCATCTACAAACGCATATATCAACACTGGTGACGGTCTTGGTATGGCTGCGCGTGCAGGTATTCCATTACAAGATATGGAATTCTGGCAGTTCCACCCAACAGGTGTTGCGGGCGCGGGCGTATTGTTAACGGAAGGCTGTCGTGGTGAGGGTGGTATCCTTCGTAACGATTCAGGCGAACCGTTCATGGAGCGTTATGCACCAACTTTGAAAGACTTGGCGCCACGTGACTTCGTATCACGTTCTATGGACCAAGAAATTAAAGAAGGTCGTGGTTGTGGTCCAAACAAAGACTACATCTTGCTTGATATGACGCACTTAGGTGCAGACACAATCATGAAGCGTCTTCCATCTGTATTTGAGATTGGTAAGAAATTCGCGAACGTTGACTGTACTAAAGAGCCAATTCCTGTTGTGCCTACAATCCATTACCAAATGGGTGGTATTCCAACCAATATTCATGGTCAAGTGGTTGTTCCAGAAAGCCGTGAAACTCAAGAGTTGGTTGCGAACTACAACGCAGAAACTGATACATATACAACCAACGCGGGTGACCGTGACTTTGCTAAACCAGTAAAAGGTTTCTATGCAATTGGTGAGTGTTCATGTGTATCTGTACACGGTGCAAACCGTTTAGGTACAAACTCATTGCTTGACTTGGTTGTATTTGGTAAGGCTGCTGGTCAACACATCATTGAGTATGTGACTAAGCAACATGATGGTGAGTACGAACCACTTCCAACAACTGTACTTGAAAATACTGTGAACCGTATTCGTAAACTTGACGAATCGACTTCAGGTGAAAACGCTCAAGAAGTTGCTGATGCAATTCGTAACATCGTTCAAGACCACGCAGGTGTATTCCGTACTTCAGCATTGCTTGATGAAGGTGTGAAACAAATTCTTGCGCTTGAGCCACGTGTTCGCAACATTCATTTGAAAGACAAATCTAAAGTATTCAACACTGCACGTGTAGAAGCATTAGAAGTTGAAA
The DNA here is from genome assembly GCF_013418545.1 of Acinetobacter sp. YH12136. Taxonomy (NCBI): domain Bacteria; kingdom Pseudomonadati; phylum Pseudomonadota; class Gammaproteobacteria; order Moraxellales; family Moraxellaceae; genus Acinetobacter; species Acinetobacter sp. YH12136. Next base: position 144,361 of record NZ_VPBV01000001.1, on the reverse strand, counting down.
ACTTGTATGAAGTTGCTAAAGCGACACTAATCTCAGCTGCTGCACGTAAAGAATGTCGTGGTGCGCATACGGTTGTAGACTTTGAGTTACCACCAGATCACCCAACTTATTCTTATGGTCGTCGTGATGATGAGTGGATGAAGCATACTTTATGGTTCTCTACAGATAACCGTCTTGAGTACAAACCAGTACGTTACAAGCCGCTTACTGTAGCTGCTATTCCACCTAAACCACGTACATTCTAATTGGGAGAAGTAAGATGAGTAGAGGTACTCGTACATTTAATATCTACCGCTACGATCCTGATAAGGATAAAGCACCGTACATGCAAACTTTTAAGCTTGAATTGACTGATAAGCACCGTATGTTGCTTGATGCACTTCTTGAATTGAAGGTACAAGACGAATCTTTGACATTCCGTCGTTCATGTCGTGAAGGTATTTGTGGTTCTGATGGTGTAAACATCAATGGTAAAAATGGTTTAGCGTGTCTTTGGAACCTAAACGATTTACCAGAAGTGATCACAATTCGTCCGCTTCCAGGTCTTCCTGTAATTAAAGACTTGGTTGTAGACATGAATCAGTTCTACGATCAGTATAACAAGATTCATCCGTTCTTGATCAACAACCAACCTGCGCCACCAAAAGAGCGTTTACAATCTCAAGAAGAGCGTGAGCATCTTGATGGTTTGTATGAATGTATTCTTTGTGCATGTTGTTCAACTTCATGCCCATCATTCTGGTGGAACCCAGACAAGTTCTTGGGTCCTTCAGCGTTGTTGAATGCATATCGTTTCATTATCGATTCGCGTGATACTGCAACTCAAGAGCGTTTGGCTCGTCTTGACGATCCATTCTCTTTGTTCCGTTGTAAAGGTATTATGAACTGTGTATCTGTATGTCCTAAAGGCTTGAACCCAACTAAAGCAATCGGTCACATCCGTAACATGCTTTTAGATATGGCTGGCTAATAGACTGCGTGATCAGTTGAGAAAAGCACACCTAGGTGTGCTTTTTTTTGTGCCAAAATTACGATAAAAGTCGTGTGATAAGTTGCTTGTTTTTGATGAGTACGTAAATAAAAAAATGTTGCATGCAAAGAAGTGATTAAAAAGTGAGTATTTGATATTTTTTAGGTATAACTGTTGGATAAATAGACAAAAACAGCATTTAGCCGACTAAAGTTGCACACAATTGTAATCCAGTGCTGCTATTTTGTTGTAAAGCATGGGCAAATGCCAAGTTTAGCTGCAATATTTATTTTTAGATGTTATCATGTAACGTGTAAGTGAGAGGGCAGATTGAGAGATGTGCTCTCTTTTATTTTATCTGAAATAGCGGTGTTGGACTTTGGTCTAAATTGCATCTGTTTTTTAAATAAAGCACCATATGTTAGATGAAAATAGAATCAGTGTATTTCGCCAATTTATAGGAGGTATGTGTCAAAAAAATCAATTGCATTTCTGAGATCATGTTACGATTAACAAATGACTATATCTGAAAAATGTTGAATTTTTGTACATTTTATCAACATTTTAAGTGCAAATGATGTGTTATTAAATCAGGACTATTGCAGAAAAGTCGTATTAGAAAAGCTAAGACTGAGCACTTATTTTTTCTAAAACGATTTTGCAAAAAATTGCTCGGCTTGGGTCGAGTATATAAATGAGTGATGATGCCAATGAGGGCGTTATGATTCATAAATGACATTGGGTTTTCCTAATGTAGTGATAACGCCTCATGACATATGTCAACTGGGGACTAATGTCATGTTACCAATTTGACATTATCAATCATGGGTTTTGCTTAAAAAGCATCCTGGAAAATGTTTTTGCAATAGGAAATGGGTCCACAAATGCAAGAAGTTGCTGACGCACTGCGTCTTGACACTGAACTTTCCGCTGATAGTGCAGCGTATATTGAAGAACTTTACGAGCATTATTTGACGTCACCGGAATCAGTCGGTGCTGATTGGCGCGAATATTTCGATAAATTCCCGAAGGGTGATCAACCACACAGTAATGTACGTGAGCAATTCCTTTTATTAGGTCGTAATTCAAATCGCGTTCAAGCCATTGTTCAAGGTTCAGTGAGTTCTGAACATGAACAACGTCAAATTGGCGTGTTGCAACTGATTGCTGCTTACCGTAACCGTGGTCACCAAAAAGCAAAATTAGATCCACTAGGTTTGGCAAAACGTGAAGACGTGCCAGATCTTGATCTTGCTGCACATGGTTTAACCAAGTCTGATTTAGATACTGTTTTCCATACAGGTAATTTGGAAATTGGTAAGTCTGAAGCAACACTAGGCGAAATGGTTGATGCCATGCAGGCGATCTACTGCGGTTCAATTGGTGCAGAATACATGCACATTGTTGATACCAAAGAAAGACGCTGGATTCAACAACGCTTAGAAAGCGCACGTGGTAAGTTCACATTTACTGCAGATCAAAAGAAACACGTTCTTGAACGCTTAACAGCAGCTGAGGGTCTAGAAAAATATCTAGGTAATAAATACGTTGGTGCGAAACGCTTTGGTGTAGAAGGCGGTGAATCATTTATCCCGATGGTGAATGAAATCATTCAACGTGCGGGTGCTGTTGGCTGTAAAGAAGTCGTGATTGGCATGCCACACCGTGGTCGTTTGAACCTGCTTGTGAACATCATGGGTAAAAACCCTGCAGACCTATTTGGTGAGTTCGAAGGTAAGAGCTTGCATAAAAAAGGTTCTGGCGACGTAAAATATCACCAAGGTTTCTCATCTAACGTGATGACTCCGGGTGGTGAAGTGCACTTGGCACTTGCGTTTAACCCATCGCACTTAGAAATTGTTGGACCTGTGGTTGAAGGTTCTGTACGTGCGCGCCAAGTACGTCGTAAAGACATTGGTGGTGATGATGTATTGCCATTAATCGTTCACGGTGATGCCGCATTTGCAGGTCAAGGTGTTAACCAAGAAACCTTCCAAATGTCACAAACTCGCGGTTATACCGTAGGTGGTACAGTTCACATTGTGATTAACAACCAAGTTGGTTTCACAACATCTGACCCACGTGACGCACGTTCTACTGAATACTGTACTGACATTGCAAAAATGATTCAGGCGCCAATTTTCCACGTGAATGGCGATGATCCTGAAGCGGTGATTTTTGTATCTCAATTGGCACACGATTTCCGTCATACATTCCGTAAAGACGTTGTGATTGATTTGTTCTGCTACCGTCGTCGTGGTCACAACGAAGCGGATGAACCTGCAGCAACTCAGCCAATGATGTATCAAGTGATCAACAAAAAGACCACTACACGTACTTTGTATGCTGACCAATTGGTGCAAGAAGGTGTGTTGGATCGCGCAGCAGCAGATCAAATGATTGAAGATTACCGCGCAGATTTAGAAGCGGGTAATCACGTTGCGAACGCATTGGTACTTGAGCCAAATACTAAAATGTTTGTAGATTGGTCGCCATACTTGGGTCACGACTATACAGACGTTTGGGATACAACTTTCCCTATCGAGCGTTTGAAAGAACTTGGTCAAACCATGCGTAAACTTCCAGAAGGTTTCGTGATGCAGCGCCAAGTTGCCAAAGTGATTGACGATCGCTTGAAAATGCAAACAGGTGAAATGCCACTAAACTGGGGTGCAGCTGAAACTTTAGCTTACGCATCTTTGTTGGATGAGGGTTACCTTGTTCGTTTGACTGGTGAAGACGTTGGTCGTGGTACTTTCTCGCACCGTCATGCAAAACTGCATAACCAAGTCGATGGTAAAACTTATATTCCACTTTGCCACATCAAAGAGAACCAACCACGCGTTGCAATCTACGACTCATTATTGTCTGAAATGGCAGTATTGGCATTTGAATATGGTTATGCGACGACCCTTCCAAAGAGCTTGATTATTTGGGAAGCACAATTCGGTGACTTTGCCAACTGTGCTCAAGTGGTAATCGACCAGTTCATTTCATCTGGCGAAACCAAGTGGGAGCGTGTGTGTGGTTTAACGATGCTTCTTCCACACGGTTTTGAAGGTCAAGGTCCTGAGCACTCATCTGCACGTTTAGAGCGTTTCTTACAGCTTTGTGCGGAAGAAAACATGCAAGTGATGACACCAACAACACCTGCACAGATTTTCCACGCTTTACGTCGTCAGGCGATTCGTCCAATCCGTAAGCCAATGATCATCATGTCGCCGAAGTCTTTACTTCGTCACAAGTTAGCAGTGTCTAACCTTGATGAGCTTGCAACTGGTACATTCCAGACTGTGATTGATGAAATTGACAACATCAACAAATCAGACGTGACGCGTTTGGTATTGTGTGGTGGTAAAGTGTATTACGACTTGCTTGAAAAGCGTCGTGAATTAGAATTGAACAATACTGCAATTGTTCGTATTGAACAGTTGTACCCATATCCAGAACAACGTCTTGCTGAAGTTCTTGCTTCTTATCCAAACGTAAAAGAATTAGTTTGGACTCAAGAAGAGCCGAAGAACCAAGGTGCTTGGTTATTCATCGCGCCACGTTTATATGATGACGTAATGAAAACTGGTAAACAGATTCGCATTAGTTATGCGGGTCGTGAAGCATCTGCAGCACCAGCGTGTGGTTCACCATATTTGCATGCAAAACAACAAGCTCAGCTCATCAATGACGCGCTTGCGATCGTAGCTGAATAACAGGAGATTCGAAGTAATGGCAACCGAAATTAAAGCACCGGTATTTCCAGAGTCAGTTGCAGACGGTACGATTGCAACTTGGCACAAACAACCAGGTGAAGCAGTTTCACGTGATGAAGTGATCTGTGATATTGAAACCGATAAAGTTGTTTTGGAAGTAGTCGCTCCTGCTGATGGCACAATCTCTGCAATCATCAAAAACGAAGGCGATACAGTTCTTTCTGACGAAGTAATTGCTCAATTTGAAGCGGGTGCTGTTTCTGGCGCTGCTCAAACTCAAGCAGTTCAGTCTGAAGCACAAGTAGAGCAAGCTGCGGCGAAAACTGAAGCAGGCGCTGCGCCAGTTGTTGAGCGTGCACAACCAGTTGCTGACCAAGCACCAGCAGTACGTAAAGCGTTGACTGAAACAGGTATCAATGCTGCAGACGTTTCTGGTACAGGTCGTGGTGGTCGTATCACTAAAGAAGATGTTGCAAATCATCAAGCTAAACCTGCTGCTGCAGCTGCGCCATTAAGCGTTGCGGTAGGTGAGCGTATCGAGAAACGTGTTCCTATGACACGTTTACGTAAGCGTGTTGCAGAGCGTTTACTTGCAGCGACTCAAGAAACTGCAATGTTGACAACATTCAACGAAGTGAACATGAAGCCAATCATGGAAATGCGTGCACAATACAAAGACGCATTTGAAAAACGTCATGGTGCACGTTTAGGCTTTATGTCTTTCTTCGTGAAAGCTGCAACTGAAGCATTGAAACGTTACCCAGCAGTAAACGCTTCTATTGATGGCGAAGACATCGTATATCACGGTTACTACGACATCGGTGTTGCGGTTTCTTCTGACCGTGGTTTAGTGGTTCCTGTATTACGTGATACAGACCGCATGAACTACGCTGAAGTAGAAAACGGTATTCGTGACTATGCTTATAAAGCACGTGACGGTAAGCTAGGTATTGAAGATATGACTGGCGGTACATTCACCATTACTAACGGTGGTACTTTCGGTTCATTGTTATCTACACCAATTCTAAACACGCCACAAACTGCAATTTTGGGCATGCACAAAATCCAAGAGCGTCCTATGGCGGTAAATGGTCAAGTTGAAATCTTGCCAATGATGTACTTAGCGCTTTCTTATGACCACCGTTTAATTGATGGTAAAGAAGCTGTAGGTTTCGTTGTAACAATCAAAGAATTGTTAGAAGAGCCAGCTAAACTCATCCTTGACCTTTAATTCTAAAGAATAAATCAGTGGGCTTGGAGCGATCCTCTAAGCCCATTTTTGGAGATAAAAATGTCTCAACAATTTGATCTTGTTGTTATTGGCGGTGGCCCAGGTGGTTATGAAGCGGCAATTCGTGCGGCTCAACTTGGCTTTAAAGTTGCGTGTATCGAAAAACGTATTCACAAAGGTAAACCATCTTTGGGTGGTACATGCTTAAACGTGGGCTGTATCCCATCTAAAGCATTACTTGATTCTTCACATCGTTATGAAGATACGGTTCATCACTTGGCAGATCATGGTATCACTACAGGTGAAGTACAGTTTGACCTTGCGAAGCTATTAGCACGTAAAGACAAAATCGTTGACCAATTAACTGGCGGTATTGATCAGTTATTAAAAGGTAACGGTGTTGAGTGGTTAAAAGGTACGGGTAAATTGCTTGCAGGTAAAAAAGTTGAGTTCGTTTCTCATGAAGGCGAAACTCAAGTTTTAGAGCCTAAGTATGTGATTCTTGCGACTGGTTCAGTTCCTGTAAATATTCCTGTTGCTCCTGTAGATCAAGACATTATTGTTGATTCTACTGGTGCATTAGAATTCCCAGAAGTGCCTAAGCGTTTAGGTGTGATTGGTGCAGGCGTAATTGGTCTTGAACTTGGTTCAGTATGGCGTCGTCTAGGTGCAGAAGTTGTTGTATTTGAAGCAATGGATGCATTCTTACCAATGGCTGACAAAGCTTTGGCAAAAGACTACCAAAAACTATTGACCAAGCAAGGTATGGATATCCGTATCGGTGCGAAAGTTTCAGGTACTGAAGTTAATGGTCGTGAAGTGACTGTTAAATATACCCAAGGCGGCGAAGACAAAGAACAAACTTTCGATAAATTGATCGTTTGTGTAGGTCGTCGTGCTTATGCTGAAGGTTTATTGGCAGATGACTGCGGTATTAAACTGACTGAACGTGGTTTGGTTGAAGTAAACGATTGGTGTGCAACTTCTGTTGAAGGTGTATATGCAATTGGTGACTTAGTACGTGGTCCAATGCTTGCACACAAAGCAATGGAAGAAGGCGTAATGGCAGTTGAGCGTATTCACGGTCATGCTGCACAAGTTAACTACGACACAATCATTTCAGTAATCTACACACACCCTGAAGCGGCGTGGGTTGGTTTAACTGAAGAGCAAGCGAAAGAAAAAGGCCACGAAGTGAAAACTGGTCAATTCGGTTTCGCGGTAAATGGTCGTGCTTTAGCTGCAGGCGAAGGTGCTGGTTTCGTGAAGTTTGTTGCAGATGCAAAAACAGATCGTTTATTGGGTATGCACGTGATTGGACCTGCTGCGTCTGACATCGTTCACCAAGGTATGATTGCACTTGAGTTTGTATCTTCAGTTGAAGATTTACAATTAATGACATTTGGTCACCCAACCTTCTCTGAAGTGGTGCATGAAGCCGCTTTAGCTGTAGATGGGCGTGCGATTCACGCGATTCAGCGTAAACGCAAATAACACTAAAAAGAGCGGCTTAGGCCGCTCTTTTTGCATTTGATGGTTGTATTTATGGGAATAATCATCTAAAAGTAAAGAGCATAGGAAAAACACCACACAAGGAAAGCAATATTAAAACGCAGGTTTGATATTGGTGGTGATAACTGAATAAAAGAAGTAGTAAAAGGTTAGTCAATGAATCTACATGAGTATCAAGCAAAAGCGCTATTAAAAAAATATGGTATGCCAGTACAAGAAGGCATTTTGGCAACTACAGCCGTAGAAGCTGTGCAAGCTTTCGAGCAACTGGGCGGTAAATTTGCAGTGATGAAAGCTCAGGTGCATGCAGGTGGTCGCGGTAAAGCGGGCGGCGTGAAGGTCGTAAAATCTGCACAAGAAGCAGCAGACTATGCCAACCAAATTCTTGGAACACGTTTGGTCACCTATCAAACTGATGCCTATGGTCAGCCTGTAAACAGTATTTTAGTGGCTGAAGATGTTTATCCTGTAGAGCGTGAACTGTATTTGGGTGCAGTGGTAGATCGTTCTAGCCGTCGCGTCACTTTTATGGCATCTACTGAAGGTGGTGTTGAAATTGAGAAAGTGGCAGAAGAAACCCCAGAAAAAATTATTAAAGTAGAAGTTGATCCTTTAGTGGGTTTATTGCCATTTCAGGCACGTGAAGTGGCTTTTGCATTAAAACTCAAAGACAGTCAAATCACGCAGTTTGTGAAGATTATGACAGCGGCTTATCAGGCATTTATCGACAATGATTTTGCCTTATTTGAAATTAACCCATTGTCTGTACGTGAAAATGGCGACATTTTATGTGTCGATGCCAAAGTCGGTATTGATTCCAATGCGCTGTATCGTTTGCCTGAAGTCTTGGCACTGCGCGATAAAACACAAGAAAATGAACGTGAATTGCGTGCATCAGAATTTGACCTGAACTATGTTGCTTTAGAAGGCAATATCGGTTGTATGGTGAATGGTGCAGGTTTAGCAATGGCAACTATGGATATTATTAAACTCTATGGTGGTCAGCCTGCGAACTTCTTGGATGTAGGTGGTGGTGCAACCAAAGAACGCGTAATTGAAGCCTTTAAAATTATTTTGGCAGATCACTCGGTTAAAGGCGTACTGATTAATATTTTTGGTGGAATTGTACGTTGTGACATGATTGCGGAAGCAATTATTGCAGCGGTTCAGGAAGTAAATGTGACAGTACCTGTAGTGGTTCGCCTAGAAGGGAACAACTCGGAACTTGGTGCAAAATTACTCGATGAATCAGGATTAAAACTTATTTCTGCAAACGGCTTGTCTGATGCCGCAGAAAAAATTGTTGCTGCAGTGAAAGCTTAAGGAGAATCAGGATGAGCGTATTAATTAATAAAGACACCAAAGTATTGGTACAAGGTTTCACTGGTAAAAATGGTACTTTTCACTCAGCACAAGCACTTGATTATGGAACTAAAGTGGTGGGTGGGGTAACGCCAGGAAAAGGTGGTCAAACCCATTTGGAATTACCTGTATTTAACACCATGAAAGAAGCTGTACGTGAAACAGGTGCAGATGCATCGGTGATTTATGTGCCTGCACCGTTTGTTTTAGATTCGATTGTAGAAGCAGTCGATTCTGGAGTAGGTTTGATTGTGGTGATTACGGAAGGTGTGCCAACCATCGACATGCTCAAAGCCAAGCGTTATTTAGAAACCAATGGCAATGGTACACGTTTGGTGGGACCAAACTGCCCAGGTGTGATTACACCAGGTGAATGTAAAATTGGCATCATGCCAGGGCATATTCATCAACCAGGACGAATTGGCATTATTTCACGTTCAGGTACTTTGACCTATGAAGCTGTGGCACAAACCACCAAATTAGGCTTAGGGCAATCGACCTGTATCGGGATTGGTGGTGACCCAATTCCAGGTATGAACCAAATTGATGCTTTAAAATTGTTCCAAGACGACCCAGACACCGATGCGATTATTATGATTGGTGAAATTGGTGGTACGGCAGAAGAAGAAGCTGCGGAATATATCCAGTCGAATGTTAGCAAACCTGTGGTGGGTTATATTGCAGGAGTGACAGCACCTAAAGGTAAGCGTATGGGACATGCGGGTGCAATTATTTCAGGCGGTAAAGGCACTGCGGAAGAAAAATTTGCAGCCTTTGAGCGTGCTGGAATTGCTTATACGCGTAGCCCTGCTGAATTGGGTTCTACCATGTGGCAAGTATTAAAAGATCAAGGTTTGCTTAAATAACAAATTTTGAAGATCTTGATTTTATTCAGTACTCAATCCCCAATTTTGGGGATTTTTTATGTTGAAAAATTAGCCACATTTGAGAGATAAAGTATATGATAAGAGTTAATTTGGTATTGCTTTGTTGCATAAATATGTAAGCATCTGATTTAAATAAATTTAATTTTGTATCAAAAAATAATCAAAACTTTTAAATCATATAGTTATGAAATCTTTGTGCGACAAAGCCGTTCAAGTAATTTTTTGCATCTCGGGAAATTATTTTTATTGTTGTACAAGCTGTATAAACAGCTGATTCAAATAAAAAAATACGCAATGATTGGGGTGATCATTGCGTATGAAAAACGAATCTGCTTTCACAGCTTCGATAACGGAGAAATGTTATGAAATTAGGATTGCTCCTAAAGCATGTAAGTATACTAAACTGAGAATGAATACTATTCCGCAGTATTCAGGTTACGTGATGTTAAATCACGTAAGTAATAAGTGTTTTTTGTGAGTCGAGTCAGCTTGTGTTGATTTTTCACTCAAATAAAAAGTCTCTTATTCATGTGAATAAGAGACTTTAAAATATTTGTATCTACAAAATGCTTAGAAGCGGAATACACCCAAGCCAGCTTTCACTTCATCTAAAGTTTGCTGGGTAATATCACGGCATTTGTCGGTGCCTGTTTTCAAAATATCCATAATGTAGTCAGGATCTTTAGCAAGTTCGATACGACGTTCACGGATCGGCCCAATCAATTCTTTTAGAATGCCTTCCAAACGCTTTTTCACCGTACCATCGCCCAAACCACCACGACGATAATGCGCTTTCAGTTCTTCAAGTTCTTCTTTGTTGGTATCGAAGGCATCTAAATAAGTAAATACTACGTTGCCTTCAACCTGACCTGGGTCTTCGATACGCAGGTGATTTGGGTCGGTGTACATTGCATTGACAGCTTTTTTAATGTCTTTGTCTGTGGCATCTAACACAATGGTATTGCCCAGTGATTTTGACATTTTCGCTTTACCATCAAAACCAGGTAAACGTCCGACATTTGACAACAATGCCTGACATTCAGGTAGCAAGTCATGACCAATTTGACGATTCACCCGACGCACAATTTCATTGGTCTGTTCAATCATTGGAATTTGGTCTTCACCTACAGGAACGACCGTTGCTTTAAATGCAGTAATATCGGCTGCTTGAGCTACAGGGTAGCACAGGAAACCTGCAGGAATATCACGCTCAAAACCACGCATCTGAATTTCAGATTTAATGGTTGGGTTACGCTCCAAACGTGCCACAGTCACGAAGTTTAAATACAACATGGTGAGTTCGTTTAATGCAGGCAGGCAAGATTGCACGCAAATGGTGGTTTTTGTTGGATCAATCCCCACCGCTAAATAATCGGTTGCTACCTCAATAATATTACGACGGACTTTTTCAAAGTTATCGGCATTGTCAGTTAAGGCTTGAGCATCGGCAAGTAACAGGTGTTGATGATGTGAGTCTTGTAAACCTACACGTGAACGTAAAGAACCCACAAAGTGACCTAAATGTAGTTGTCCAGTTGGACGATCGCCTGTCAAAATCACAGGACGATTATCTTGATTACTCATTTTTTATTCCAAGTCGTATCTACGACATCTATGTACCGATGAATTGCTACATTGTAAGGCATAACATTTTTCAATGTCACTTCCTTAAGTGAGTTGAATAGAATTTGCTGTAAAAAATTTTGCTGTAAAAATTAATGAAGTAAATACAGACCCTATATAAATTCAGTTTTAAAATAACTTGAAAATCATATAAGGATAACAACGCAATGGCGAGCAGCTTATTACTTTTATTAGATGACATTGCAACAGTTTTAGATGATGTGGCAGTTATGAGCAAAATGGCTGCAAAAAAAACCGCAGGGGTTTTGGGCGATGATTTGGCGTTGAATGCGCAGCAAGTCAGTGGTGTACGTGCAGAGCGTGAGTTGCCTGTGGTATGGCGTGTGGCTAAAGGTTCATTCATCAATAAGCTAATTTTAGTACCGCTCGCGTTATTAATTAGTGTCGTTGCGCCGTGGTTAATCAATCCTTTATTGGTGGTTGGTGGTCTATTTTTAAGTTATGAAGGTGTGGAAAAAATCATGCACACCTTACAACACAAAAAAGCCCAAACGGCTAAAGAAGCGCAACTTGAGCTAATTCAAACTGAGCAAGACCTTGCGGCTTATGAAACCGAAAAAATTAAAGGTGCTGTGCGTACTGACTTTATTTTATCGGCGGAAATTGTGGTGATTTCTTTGGGGACTGTGGCTGCGGCAGGCTTTCTAACCAAAGTGACAGTATTAAGTTTAATTGCGATTGCCATGACGGTGGGTGTCTATGGGTTCGTTGCGTTAATTGTCAAAATTGATGACATTGGTTTATATCTCACAGAACAAGCTGCCAATTTTAAACAACGTATTGGGCATGGTTTACTGGCATTTGCTCCAGTTTTAATGAAGACATTATCTGTAGTTGGCACTGCAGCGATGTTCTTGGTTGGTGGGGGAATTATCAATCATGCTATTCCTTTTGTGCACCATTTCACAGAAGATACGGTAGAGTATGTACAAGACATCCCAACGATGGGCAGTATTGTAGGTTCAGTCACGCCAATGTTGATGAACCTTGTCGTGGGTATTTTGGCAGGCATCTTGGTGGTGATTGTGGTCGCACTTGTTCAAAAAGTGTGGTCAAAGTCTAAATCGGCTTAATCTATTATCAGAGTTTAAGAGAAGGATAAGAATAATGCGTTGGAAAGGTCGTCGAGTTAGCACGAATGTAGAAGACCGCCGTGGTGGCGGTGGAGCAAAAGCGGGCGGTATCAGTATTTTGGGCTTAGTGGTGGCCTTTGTTGCATGGAAGTTCTTTGGCATCGATCCGCAATCGGCTTATCAAGCGACCAAGCAAGTCACCTCACATGCGCAAAGTGCTGAAACTAAAGGTTTAGATAATCCAAGTCCTGAACAACAAGAGGCGATGGAGTTTGTGGGCACTGTTTTGGCCGATACAGAAGATACGTGGTCACAAGTGTTTCAGCAGCAGTTAAATAGCCAATATATACCACCTAAACTGGTGTTATTTACAGGTGTGGTCAATTCTGGCTGTGGTACGGCACAATCGGCAATGGGGCCATTTTATTGTCCTGCCGATCAAAAAGTATATATTGATACTTCATTCTTCCAAGCCATGCGTCAGCAAATGGGCATTGGTGGTGAACAAAATCAGACTGAATTAAGCCGAAATGATCAGGCGGGCGATTTTGCTCAAGCCTATGTGGTGGCGCATGAAGTTGGGCATCATATTCAGACCATTTTAGGGATTTCAGAACAAGTGCATAAAGCACGTCAGCAAGTCAGCGAAGTACAGGGTAATCAGCTTTCGGTACGTCAGGAATTACAAGCGGACTGTTTATCGGGAGTGTGGGCGCATCATAACCATCAACGTACTCAATTCCTCGAACAAGGTGATATTGAAGAAGCAATGGATGCGGCACATAAAATTGGCGATGACTATTTACAAAAACGTGCACGTGGGCAAGTCGTGCCTGATAGCTTTACGCATGGTACCAGTGCACAGCGCGTACAATGGTTCCAGACTGGCTTAAAATCAGGCTTGATCAGTGATTGTGATACATTCAATGCCGCAATTTAACTGACTTAAAAATCAAGTTTTATAAACAAAAGGAGTGCTGCCAGTCGCTCCTTTTTTATAGGCTAAATGAATGCGAGTGGATAGATGCAAACAACGTTAAGCCGTAAACCGAGTGATGAATTAGCACACATGATTTTGAACGTGGTGTGTTTGATTCCAGCAGGTCAGGTTGCGACCTATGGGCAAGTGGCACGCCTAGCGGGTCTGCCCAAACATGCACGTTTGGTCGGTTATGTCCTCAGGCATTTATCGGCAGAACATACTGTGCCGTGGCATCGGGTGATTAATGCGCAAGGAAAAATTAGCCTAAGCAAACTAAACGCCCAAGGAGAAAATATACAAACTTTAAAATTACAGGAAGAAGGGATTGTGGTAATTGCAGAAAAGGTGAATTTAAAACAATACCAATGGCAGAATTAAACTGAGCTGCTAAATCGAGCGTTTAATATTGAGATATAGTGATACTGAGAAAATTTGCTGAATAGAGTGCTGCAAATAAAAATTTTAGAACAAACAAAGAAATCTAAATGAGAGGGGAAGTTCCTCACTTCCGTAGAAATGAGGAACACGCAATCTTATTGACGTACAACCAATACAGGTGTTGTACCTTCACTTAGGATGCTTTGCGCAACGCTACCTAAGAATAATTTTTTCAAGCCAGTGCGGCCATGTGAACCAATCACGATAAGGTCAGCATTTAAGTCTTTTGCAGCATTGGTAATTTCGCGTGCAATTACTTGACCTTCAAGTAGTTTAGTTTCAGCTTCAACACCTTGTTCAGTGAATTTTTGCTTTGCTTCTTCTAAAGTTTTTACGATAGAAGCGCGAGCGCGTTCAATCAAGTCATTGGTTTGGTTTGCAGTGATGTATTCTGCAGCAATATACGGGTCAAGTGTAAGTACTTGTACCACAGTGATTTTACTACCAAATGCTTTTGCAAGTTCAGCAGCTTTTGCAACAGCGGCAAAAGAAGTTTCAGAACCGTCCACTGGTACGAGGATGTTTTGGTAAGCCATGAGTGTTTCTCCTTATTGTAATTTCAATACTTTAATAAAATATTCGCTCTGAGTCCTGTCTTATCTTACGCTGAATTCATATAGAATAAAACCCAGTAATTTCATAAAGATAATTGAGTGCTGTAAGTCCTTATTTCACCTTAATTTAGCATGAAATTATGAAGCTGTGCTTTCAATTCAACTAAAGTTTTAGTCATTTTTTGTTTGCGTGTTTGTCAAAAAATCGATCAGTTGATTGACATCATTACTCTGCAATTGTTCGCGGATTTTCAGTAAATATTTTTCATCAAAATCATACAGTTTTAGCGCCAAAAGTTGAGCAATCTCTGTTTCACTAAAGCGGTATTTAATTACTTTGGCAGGTACACCTGCCACAATAGCGTAAGGCGGTACATCTTGCGTAACCACTGTACCTGTCGCCACAATTGCACCTTCGCCTAGTTCAACACCTTGCATAATCATGGCGCGACTGCCAATCCAGCAGCCATCGCCAATTGTGGTATCACCTGCCGCAACAAAACTGCGAGTATCAAACGGAAAAGCCGAAACCCAGTCACTGCGATGCAATTGATTGCCACCCATCATAATCACGCATTCCGCACCAAAACAGACAAAATTGCCAATATGTAATTGATCAATTGGCTTGTCTGCTGTTGCAGGTTTGTCATGTAAATAACGCACAACACAACGTTCAAAACCCTGATCCCAATAGGCTGAATAATAAGAGTAATTGCCTTTGATGTGGATGTTGGGGTTTTTCACAGTTTTGGAGATGAACTCAAATTCGCACCAGTGTTTAACAGGGGAATTAATCAGCGTTTCGGACATGGTTTTTTCGTGTGGAGAGATGAGGGGATTATATCTGAAATTTTGAACCTCTCCCTAGCCCTTTCCTAGAAGGAGAGGGAATGTTCAAAATATTAGTTGACCACTACACTTTAGTGATTTGAAAGCTTAAGTATCTATCTTAAAAAATTCCACAAATACATAAAAACATTTTTAACACTGTTTGGAAATAAGAATCCCCAAATAGCAAAAAAGAGTGATGATGCCAATACGATACTGACAGGACTGGTTTGTGTATTGATAAAGAGTCCCCAGACTGGAATTAAAATCAGTCCTAACACAGCCCCAGAAAGCGCATAAACAAATGCATGAATGATGCGATTTTCCATCTTATTTTCCTCTATTTTTATCGCAGTATAATCTATAAGCTCGGCTGTATGATTTATAGGCAAAAAAAACCCCTCAAAGAGGGGCATCGCGTGTAGTCATCTTTATTAAAACTTAAAGATATTCTACATTCACAATTTCATATTCCACTTCGCCTTGCGGAGTGACAATTTTGGCTTCATCGCCTTCATTTTTGCCCAACAAACCGCGTGCAATAGGCGAATTCACTGAAATTTTATTGATTTTAAAATCAGCTTCATCATCACCTACAATTTTGTAGGTTTTTTGCTCTTCGGTGTCTAGGTTTTCAATGGTCACAGTCACACCAAAAACCACACGTCCGTTTTGTTCCAATTCTTTAACATCAATTACTTGGCAAGCGCCTAATTTACCTTCGATGTCTTGGATACGACCTTCGCAGAAACCTTGCTGTTCACGTGCGGCATGGTATTCAGCATTTTCTTTTAAATCGCCATGTTCACGCGCTTCTGCAATCGCTGCAGTAATACGTGGACGTTCAACCGATTTAAGTTGTTGTAATTCTTGCTCTAAAGCGTGTTTACCTTCAGGCGTCATAGGATAACGTTGCATGTTGTCCCTCTTTAAAAATATTGAAGTCTATAAATGAAAAAAGCCCGCCACCCGAAAGGTGACGGGACTTTATTGAAATGTATTAACCTACAGTAAGATCTTGCAGGCGATATACATCCATTGGTAATTTAATCGCTAAGGCTTGGCATACAGCATCTGCGCCATTCAAGGTCGTGGTGTAATACACTTTACCTTGCAATGCAGAACGACGGATTGAGAATGAATCCTGCTGAGCTTGTTTGCCTTCAGAAGTATTGATGATGAGGTGAATCTCACCATTTTTCAAGCGGTCTACAATGTGTGGGCGACCTTCAGTCACTTTATTCACACGTTCACACTCAATACCTGCATCGGTGATGACTTTATGCGTACCACCCGTTGCAACAAGTTTGAAGCCAAAATCAGCCAATTGTTTTGCAATACGCGCCACATGCGGTTTATCTGACTCACGTACAGATAAGAATGCATGTTTTACTTCGCCTTCAGTTGGGATTCCTGGTAAGCGATCATTCGAGCCTAACACAGCTTTATAGAATGCTTCACCAAAAGTTTTGCCCACACCCATCACTTCACCTGTAGATTTCATCTCAGGCCCAAGCACAGGGTCTACACCAGGGAACTTGTTGAATGGGAACACAGCTTCTTTCACAGAGAAGTGTTGCGGAATAATTTCTTTAGTAAAGCCTTGTGCTTCTAAAGATTGACCTGCCATACAACGTGCTGCAACTTTAGCCAATGATTCGCCAATACACTTAGAAACGAACGGAACAGTACGTGATGCACGTGGGTTCACTTCCAAGATATAAACGTCATTGCCTTTCACTGCAAACTGTACGTTCATTAGACCAATAACGCCCAACTCTTTTGCCATTGCAACAGTTTGACGACGCATTTCGTCCTGTACTTCATCTGACAATGAATAAGGTGGAATTGAACATGCTGAGTCGCCAGAGTGAATACCTGCTTGTTCGATGTGCTGCATAATACCGCCAATCACCACATCTTTACCGTCAGATACGCAGTCTACGTCAACTTCAATCGCATCATCCAAGAAACGGTCTAACAGTACAGGTGCATCGTTAGATGCTTGAACTGCATCACGCAAGTAGCGTTTCAATTCTTCTTCGTTATACACGATTTCCATTGCACGACCACCCAATACATAAGATGGACGAACAACGAGCGGGTAACCCACTTTCGCTGCTTCTGCGATACCTTCTTCAGCAGATTTTACAATGCTGTTGTTAGGCTGACGCAATTGCAGACGTTGAATCATTTGCTGGAAACGCTCACGGTCTTCTGCACGGTCAATTGCATCTGGTGATGTACCAATAATTGGCGCACCTGCCTCTTCTAAAGCGCGTGCCAATTTAAGTGGAGTTTGACCACCGTACTGTACGATAATGCCTTTTGGCTTTTCAGTACGTACGATTTCAAGTACATCTTCCAAAGTAATTGGTTCAAAGTACAAACGGTCTGAAGTGTCGTAATCGGTAGATACTGTTTCAGGGTTACAGTTCACCATGATGGTCTCAAAACCATCTTCACGCATTGCAAGCGCAGCGTGTACACAGCAGTAATCGAATTCGATACCTTGACCAATACGGTTTGGACCACCGCCAATCACCATGATCTTGTCTTTCGCTGAAGGATTTGATTCACACTCTTCATCGTAAGTTGAATACATATATGCTGTGTCAGATTCAAACTCTGCAGCACAGGTATCCACACGTTTGTAAACTGGGGTTACGCCCAAGTTCCAACGGTGTTTACGGAATTGCTTTTGTGAAATTCCCATCAAGTTCGCAATACGCAAGTCAGATAAACCTTTACGTTTGAACGAACGGATGTTGTCAGCGTTTAGATCGCCAAAACCTAAAGTTTTGATTTCATTTTCAGTGTTAACGATGTCTTGAATTTGAATTAAGAACCAACGGTCAATTTTGGTCGCTTCAAAAACTTCGTCCAAGCTAAAGCCGTGACGGAATGCGTCTGCCACGTACCAAATACGCTCAGGACCTGGAACTTTCAATTCAACTAAAATCTTGTCGCGTGCGCCTTCAGCACCCACTTCAATTTGTTCGTCAAAACCACAAGCGCCAGTTTCTAAACCACGAAGGGCTTTGTTTACAGATTCTTGGAAGTTACGACCAATCGCCATGACTTCACCTACAGATTTCATCTGCGTGGTTAAAGTCGCGTCTGCTTGAGGGAACTTTTCAAAGTTGAAACGTGGAACTTTAGTGACAACGTAGTCAATTGATGGTTCAAATGCCGCAGGAGTGGTACCGCCTGTGATGTCATTTTTCAGTTCATCAAGGGTATAACCCACAGCCAATTTCGCTGCAACTTTTGCAATTGGGAAACCAGTGGCTTTAGATGCAAGTGCAGATGAACGAGATACACGTGGGTTCATCTCAATCACAACCATACGACCAGTATTCGGGCAAATACCGAACTGAACGTTAGAACCACCTGTTTCTACACCAATTTCACGAAGTACCGCTAAAGATGCATTACGCATCAATTGGTATTCTTTGTCCGTCAAAGTTTGCGCAGGAGCAACGGTGATTGAGTCACCAGTGTGCACGCCCATTGGGTCAAAGTTTTCGATTGAACATACGATGATACAGTTGTCGTTTTTATCACGTACAACTTCCATCTCATATTCTTTCCAACCAATAAGTGATTCATCAATCAATAATTGTTTGGTTGGAGAAAGATCGAAACCGCGTTCACAGATTTCAAGGAATTCTTCTTTGTTATATGCGATACCGCCACCAGAACCACCCATGGTGAATGATGGACGAATAATCACAGGGAAGCCAAAGCGAGATTGAATCTCAAGTGCTTCTTCCATAGATTCAGCAATTGCTGCTTTTGGACACTCAAGACCAATTTTGCGCATTGCTTCATCAAACAATTTACGGTCTTCGGCTTTTTCAATCGCGTCTTTGGTTGCACCAATTAATTCAACATTGTATTTGGCTAAAATACCGTTGGCATCTAATGCAAGCGCACAGTTCAATGCAGTTTGACCACCCATGGTCGGAAGTACTGCATCTGGACGTTCTTTTTCAATGATTGCTGCAACAGTCTGCCAAGTGATTGGCTCGATATAAGTTGCATCTGCCATTGCAGGGTCAGTCATGATGGTCGCAGGGTTCGAGTTTACCAAAATAACGCGGTAACCTTCTTCACGCAGCGCTTTACATGCTTGAGCACCAGAATAGTCAAACTCACAAGCCTGACCAATAACAATAGGACCAGCACCAATAATTAAGATGCTTTTAATATCCGTACGTTTAGGCATTATTTCGCTCCTTAATTACTTCTTAGCGGCTTCAATAAGTTCGATGAAATGATCGAACAAGAGTGCGCAGTCATGTGGACCTGAACTTGCTTCTGGGTGACCTTGGAAGCTAAATGCAGGCTTGTCTGTACGATGAATACCTTGGTTTGTGCCATCGAACAATGAACGATGCGTTGAACATACATTGCTTGGTAAGGTGCTTTCATCTACCGCGAAGCCGTGGTTCTGAGAAGTAATCATCACTGTACTAGTTTCTAAGTTCTGTACAGGATGGTTTGCGCCGTGGTGACCGTGCGGCATTTTCATTGTTTTTGCACCTGATGCAAGTGCAAGAATTTGGTGACCTAAACAGATACCAAATACAGGAGTATTCGTGGTTTCTACAATTGTTTTTACAGCTTCAATTGCGTAGTCACATGCAGCAGGATCGCCAGGGCCATTTGACAAGAAAATGCCATCTGGGTTTAACGCAAGGACTTTTTCAGCAGGGGTTTGTGCAGGAACAACGGTTAATTTGCAACCGCGGTCTGCGAGCATACGCAGGATGTTGGTTTTGACACCGTAATCGTATGCAACCACATGATATTTAAGTTCAGGTTGAGTAAAGCCTTTGCCAAGTTCCCATGAACCTTCAGTCCATTCAAAACCTTCAGGGTCGCAGCATACTTTTGCAAGATCTAAGCCGTTTAAGCCGCCAAATGCACGTGCTTTTGCAATTGCTTCTTCTTCAGTGATATTTTCACCAGCAAGAATACAACCGTTTTGCGCACCTTTGGAACGTAAAATACGGGTCAATTTACGGGTATCAATATCGGCAATTGCAACAACATTGTGTTGTTGTAAGTATTCGCCTAAAGATTGAGTAGAACGGAAGTTACTGTGTAATAAAGGCAAATCACGGATAATTAAACCGTTTGCCCATACTTTATGAATTCGACCTGACTCAACATCTTCATCATTGCAACCAGTGTTCCCAATATGTGGGTAAGTTAAAGTCACAAGTTGTTGTGCATAACTCGGGTCGGTCAAAATTTCTTGATAGCCAGTCATGGCAGTGTTAAAAACGACTTCACCAGTCGTGCTTCCCGTTGCACCGATAGACGTACCTTTAAAGATTGTACCGTCGGCGAGGGCTAAAATGGCGGGGGTGCTCAAACCAAAGCTCCTGAACTAAAACCACAAAAATAGGGCTGTAAAAAAGCGAGTAGACGAAAAAAAAGGAAGGTCAATATTTAAACCTACCCTCCTATGTCTGCTCGCTTGAACTTAACATTGCATTATACGCATGAGCTCGCCAAAAGTCCATTGTGAATCTGACGAATATGTAAGATAAAAGACTTGCTTTTTTTGCTAGGTTTATGTTTTAGCGTGTAGTCCAAATGTAAGCAATCTACGATTGTTAGACAATCCAAAACCCATTTTAGTCTAAATTGCCTTATGCTTAATTTATAAACAACAACGACCTTGGGTAAAAGCGAATGACTGAACAAGATAAATCAGCCACTGAACCACAAAACAGTGCAATCAAAGCAGTAAGTGAAGGCGCTGAAAGGCTTGAAAAAGTAACGCATGATGCCAAAGAGCAGGTGCTTGATGTAGTTGCGGAAACGCAAGAAAAACTTCAAGCCGAAGCAAAACAACTCAATGCCAGCGTGCAAGAGCAATTGGGTCAGTTAAAGCAAGATGTGTTGCAAAAAATTGAAGCTTTAAAAGCACAATTTGGTAGTTCACCTAAAGATTTAGGCGAATTAAAAGACTTTGTAAAAACTGAATTTAGCGCAATTATTGAAGATCTTTCTAAACTTGGTAAAGAGTTGAAAGAAGATGTCAGCAGCATTTCAGTAAAACACAAAGATCAATTGGCTGAAACTTTTAAGCGTTCTAAAGAGCACACACTAGAAGCGTGGAAAAAAGTAAATCCATCAAAAACTGAAACTAATGATGAAACTGATCAAGCATAATCCAGTTTAATCTGTTGCTGATTCAGCCATAAAAAAAAGTGAGGTCATGCGCCTCACTTTTTTATTTAAATTTCTTGCTCAAACCAAAAACTAGTTGTTTCAATCTAAACTACTATTAATCACAGTTAGAACTGATGTAGCCAATCGCGCTTATTGTGAAAATCGGCGGCAGGGCTGCTGTGTTGCATGGCATAAAACTGCTCGCCCTGACTGGTTTTTAATACAGCTGTGAGCCCAATAAACAAATCTGTCCATTTCAGTTTATGTTTCAGTATAAATTCGGTTAAATCCAAACTGACATTTAAACCGTAATGCGTACGTTTTAGCTGATTCAACTCAATATCATAAGCGGCCACAGGTGGCATTTGCTCAGGATAACGATATTCTTCAAAGGCATAGGCTTGCCAAGCTTGAGAAGGGGAGAGATTGATTTCACGATAAAAATCTTCGCCCTTAACGCCAATGAAAATTTCAAAGCAGGTCTGTTCCCACAAAAAGTCATGACGTGGATGTGAAGTCACCAATGCAGGCCATTCGACCCACTGATTCGGATCACGCAGCCAATAACCTACATTTAAGCTAAACGGACTTTGTTGTTCAATTGCACCGACCAAAGAAATCGCTTGAAACTGACGATCAAAGGCGCTGAGTTCGTAACTTGCCATATAAGCTTAGTTAGACAAATGAGCGTGACGAACTAAATTTGACAACTTGGCATTTTGTTTTGCTGCTTTTTTATAAAGTAAAGCAATTTTACCAATTGTTTGTACCACTTCAGAACCTGTTGCTGCAGCAATTTCAGTAATTACAGCTGCACGTACTTCACGGTCTTCACCACCAATTTTAACTTTAATCAATTCGTGATCGTTTAAAGCACGGTTGGTTTCTTCAATTACATTTTCAGTCAAACCTTGACCGCCAATCATCACTACAGGGTTAAGTGCATGACCAATTTGACGTAAACGCTTGCGTTCCTGAATAGAGAGAGCCGCCATAAAGATAACCTAATTTTAAAAACGGCTTAGTATAACAAAAGCCAATTTGAAACGCTGTAAATTCTATGCAAATAATCCGCGATCTTGCAGCAGTACAAAAATATCAAAATTGAACATTTGCTTAGGTTTATCCATTAGTGATGAGAGAGGTTTTTTATGCCACAGTACAGAAATAAGCGATGGATTTAATAGAAAAAACTTGTTAGTTATTGGCATTTAGATACAGATGTCTACTGCAAGCTTGCTAATTTTCACGTACAATCGCAATTTAGATGGCTATTCGTTACTAAGAGAGTTATGGCAACACGCATTACCAACCAAAAGTTATCCAAAAGTAGTCGTGCGTGGATGAGAGAGCACCTAGATGATCCCTTTGTGAAAAGAGCGCAAAAAGAAGGGTATCGTGCACGTGCTGCATACAAACTACTTGAGATTCAAGAAAAATATAAACTGATCAAACCGGGCATGACGGTGGTGGACTTAGGTGCAGCACCGGGTAGTTGGTCGCAAATCGCAGGGAAACTTGTCGGCGACAAAGGTTTGGTGATCGCTTCCGATATTTTGGAAATGGACGCACTACCAGATGTGACCTTTTTACAAGGTGACTTCCGCGAAGAAGAAGTTTTCGAAAAATTGTTAAATATTTTAAACGGACGCACGGTAGACGTTGTAATTTCCGATATGGCCCCCAATACATCAGGTAATAAAGCTGTAGATCAACCGCGTCAAATTTACTTATGTGAGTTGGCTCTCGATTTTGCCAATCGCGTATTGGGATCTAATGGTCAGTTTGTGGTCAAAGTGTTCCAAGGTTCGGGATTTGACGAATTTCGTAAACAGGTCGTGGACAGTTTTGATGTGTTAAAGACAGCAAAACCCGCTGCTTCACGCGCGCGTTCCAAAGAAGTATTCCTTATTGGACAAGGACGTAAAAAAGCGTCTAAATAAAGTTTACTTGCCAAGCCGTTAAAAATTGTGCATTTTGTACGTTTTTAATGAATTGTCTAGCTGATCTTCAGCTTTTTGAATGAAAGGTCACCCAGTAACGGGCATGATCAAATTAGATTGATATGGGAATAAAGCTTTGAGCGATCTCTTCAAGAATGCCGTATTGTGGCTGATTATACTTGGTGTGCTGATTCTAATTTTCAGCAACATCAATAACAGTGAAAAGCCAACTGCAATGAACTATTCAGAGTTCGTTACAGCGGTGAATGCTGGTCAAATTAAGCAAGTCACAATTGATGGCGAAAGAATTAGTGGCGAAAAAGTCAACGGCTCGTCCTTTGAAAGCATTCGTCCAGCAGTTCAAGACCCTGAACTGATGCCGAATCTGATTAAAAACAACGTTGTTGTTGAAGGTACTGCACCTCAACGTCAAGGTTTGTTAATGCAACTATTGATCGCAAGTTTCCCTGTACTTTTAATCATTTTGTTATTCATGTTCTTTATGCGCAACATGGGTGGCGGTGCAGGTGGTAAAAACGGCCCGATGAGCTTTGGTAAATCTAAAGCCAAAATGTTGTCTGAAGACCAAATTAAAGTCACATTTGCCGATGTAGCAGGTTGTGACGAAGCAAAACAAGAAGTGGTTGAAATTGTAGATTTCTTAAAAGACCCTGCTAAATTCAAGCGTTTAGGTGCAACTATTCCTAAAGGTGTGTTGATGGTAGGTCCACCGGGTACAGGTAAAACCTTATTGGCCAAAGCCATTGCAGGCGAAGCCAAAGTTCCATTCTTCAGCATTTCTGGTTCTGACTTCGTTGAAATGTTCGTGGGTGTAGGTGCTTCTCGTGTCCGTGATATGTTTGAGCAAGCTAAACGCCATGCACCATGTATCATCTTTATTGATGAGATTGATGCAGTGGGTCGTCACCGTGGTTCAGGTACAGGTGGTGGTCACGATGAACGTGAGCAAACACTTAACCAAATGCTTGTTGAAATGGACGGTTTTGAAGGCAATGAAGGCATTATTGTCATCGCTGCGACAAACCGTGCTGATGTACTAGATAAAGCTTTATTGCGCCCAGGTCGTTTTGACCGTCAAGTAATGGTTGGCTTGCCAGACATTAAAGGTCGTGAGCAAATTCTGAATGTTCACTTGAAAAAGTTGCCTTCAGTTACAGGTGTAGATGTCAAAGTCTTGGCACGTGGTACACCAGGCTTCTCAGGTGCGCAGTTGGCAAACCTTGTGAATGAAGCTGCATTGTTTGCTGCCCGTCGTAATAAAAATACGGTGGATATGCACGACTTTGAAGATGCTAAAGACAAGTTGTATATGGGCCCTGAACGTAAGTCGATGGTGCTGCGTGAAGAAGAACGTCGTGCAACGGCTTATCATGAAGCAGGTCATGCGATTGTTGCTGAAATGCTGCCGGGTACAGACCCTGTGCATAAAGTAACGATTATGCCGCGTGGCTGGGCATTGGGTGTGACATGGCAATTGCCTGAACATGACCAAACTAGCCATTATAAAGACAAAATGCTGAACGACTTGTCTATCTTGTTTGGTGGTCGTATTGCAGAAGAAGTCTTTATTAATCAAATGTCGACAGGTGCATCGAATGACTTTGAGCGTGCGACTAAATTAGCACGTGCGATGGTGACCAAATACGGTATGTCTGACAAGTTAGGCGTAATGGTCTATGAAGACGATACACAACAATCATTCATGGGTAGTTTAGGCAGCCGTACGATTTCTGAAGCCACCCAGCAACAAGTGGATGCTGAAGTTCGTCGTATTATTGATGAGCAATATAAAGTTGCCCGCGATATTTTGGAAAATAACCAAGATATTGCCCACGCAATGGTAAAAGCATTGTTGGAATGGGAAACTATTGATCGTGACCAAATCCGTGACATTATGGAAGGTCGTGAGCCACAGCCACCGAAAGTGTATATTGCAGACAATCCTGTGATTGATGTAACACCAACTGATGGTCCAAGCACACCGCCACCATTACCAGCGAGCTAATCAGTTCACATAATGTTAAAAAGAGTCTTTGTATAAAGGCTCTTTTTTTATTCGTGTGGTTTATGCGTCGTTGCAACAGGAATATTGGTAATGTTGAAGCGCACTGAAAAGAATTCAACATCTTCAAAATTACCCTTGTTAAAATAAGCTTTTCAAATTGAAAGGAAGACCAGCATGCAGCTAATGCCATTACCCAAGCGCGTATTGCAATGTGGACGTTTGCGTTTAGATTTATCTCAGCCGCATGTGATGGGAATTCTAAATGTGACACCAGACTCGGTTAGTGATGGTGGGCGACATAATGAAAAAGATGCTGCTGTGGCGCGTGCTTTGGAAATGATAGCCGAAGGTGCAACCGTGATTGATATTGGCGGAGAGTCAACACGTCCGGGAGCTAGTCCTGTGAGTGTAGAAGAAGAAATTCGTCGTGTGGTTCCTGTGGCGGAAGCCTTATCTACTTATGATGTAGTGCTTTCGATTGATACGTCACAGCCCGAAGTGATTCGTGCTGCCGTAGCTGCGGGGGCGCATATCTGGAATGATGTACGTGCGCTGACCCGTCCAAATGCGTTGCAAACAGCTGCTGAGTTAAATATCCCCGTGATTATTATGCACATGCGTGGTGAACCGACCACCATGAACAATTTAGATCAATATGATGATGTCACTGCAGATGTGATTGCAGAATTGCAGCAACGTGTCGCTGATGCTTTGGCGGTAGGGGTCAAGCCTGAAAATATCATGATTGATCCGGGTTTTGGTTTTGCGAAAAATGCACAACAGAATCTGAAATTGTTAAATGAGTTGCATCAACTTAATGGTATGGGGTATCCAATTTTATCGGCATTGTCTCGTAAACGCTTTATTGGTGAAGCTTTGGGTGGGGCAGAGCCAACACAGCGTGCAGTTGGTTCTGTAGCGGCACATTTACTCAGTATTCAGCAAGGTGCTTGTATGGTGCGTGCGCATGATGTGAAAGCCATGTCTGACGCCATTAAAGTCTGGCAAGCAATGCAGTTGGCAAATTAATCGCAATATGCAAATTGGGGCGAAGCTAGAATTAAAGCCCTGCTTATGCTATATAGGCACGCTTGAATCTCTGTATTTTTGAGTGCTTGTATGTTTGCAGATTTACTTCTCCCGATGTTTGATGATGAGTTTTATCCTGATATTTTAGTTGCTGAGTTAAAACAACTGATTCAACAGTTTGCAAAACACGTGTCTAAATCCAATTTATCTGAAACGGATATTTATCATTTTGCTGATCAGACCGTGCAAGCCATTAATAAAATGAAACCACAATTTGAAGATTTGGATTCAGATTTGGACGATACCGCAGCAGATTATATTGCTGAGGCGATGATGATGGTGTTGCAAGATCAAGGTTATTTCGAGATTGAAACGGAAGAGTTGATTGCAACGAGAGAGTGGTGATAGGTCACTCTCTTTCAGCTTTAATTTATGGGTGATTCAATAAATCATCTAAAACATCATCCAAATGGCAACTTTGCTGTGTATGTAGTTCTGCAATTTCCCGAACATTCAACGTATATAGCCCATTATGTTCATTCGGCTGTGCAATTAAATTGACCCAAAACTTTGTATTTTGTTGCAGCAAAGTTTTGAGTTGCTTTTTATCTTCAGGATTTTGGAAATTTAATAAATATAAATTGTTGCCTAAGCTGCAACGACGTAATTGTAATTCTTGATTTTTATATTGCACTGTTCCTGCAAAAACATCATAAAATTCTGCATCAGTTTCAATTGGGTTTACGGATTCGGTTGCTGACTCAAGGCTGGGATTTTGTGCATGGCTTGCAAAACTGAGCAAGCAGCATAAACAGATCATCCATTTGAAAGAGAAGATAAAGCGCTGTAGAAACATTTTAAATCATCAGTACATAAATGTTATTGTTTTAAATATTATATTTTTTAGGCATAAAAAAACCAGCTTAATGCTGGAGTTCTTTATTCGCACCATTTGAATGATTTGATTCATTAAAATGGTGCCCGAGGCCAGACTCGAACTGGCACGCTTTGAGGGCGGGGGATTTTAAATCCCCTGTGTCTACCGATTTCACCACTCGGGCATGTGCGCAATAATAGAGGACGAAATAAATCTTGGCAAGTAAATTTATTTACAATTGCTTTCTTTTCAATCAATTCAACTTATTAGCTTGAAAAAAGTTCGGTTTGCAGTATATTTCTGCTATTTGTCATCAATATTTCATGAATTTGAGATCAAAGCGAAATCATAAATTTCTATGTTGAGCGCTCAAGAAAAATAAAAGGAATATTCATGAACATTCGCTTAACTCGCCGAGAGCTGATTCAAAAAAGTTTGGCTGGTTTTGGGGCGTTGTCATTGCCAGTCGCATTAACTGCATGTGGTGATGACAATGAAAATACAGCAGAAAATGCATTAAAGGTGCAGTTTTTGCATGGTGTCGCCAGTGGTGATCCGCTGCATGATCGTATCATTTTATGGACACGTGTAACGCCAAGTGACATGGCAGCATGCATTGAAGTGGTTTGGGAAATTGCCAGCGATGAGGCGTTTAAGCAATTGGTAAATACTGGCAAAGTACAAACCAGCGCAGCGCAAGATTTTACTGTTAAAGTGGACGCAGATCGTTTACAGGCAGGGACTAAATATTATTACCGTTTCCGCTTTGGTAATACGGTTTCTGCTATAGGACAGACCAAAACCTTGCCACAACGCAGCGATCAAGTGAAATTTGCGGTCTGTTCTTGCTCGAACTATCCCGCAGGTTATTTTCATGTGTATAAAGAAATGGCACAGGAAAACAATCTGGATATGATTATTCACTTGGGTGATTATATTTATGAATATGGACAAGGTGGCTACGCGACTGACGATGCAAAACAGTTAGGACGTACCTTTGCTGCAGACAATGATAAAGAAATTATCAAGTTAGATGATTATCGTAAACGTTATGCTTTATATCGTACCGATGCTGATTTGCAGACTGCTCACCAACGCCATCCATTTATTGTCATTTGGGATGACCATGAACTCAGTAATGATACTTGGGAAGCGGGTGCAGATAATCATCAAGAAGGTGAAGGCAGCTTTATAGAACGTAAAATTGCCGCATTACAGGCTTATTTCGAGTGGATGCCAATTCGTCCAGTTGCAGAAAATGATCATTTGAATATTTATCGCCAGTTTGATTTTGGTGGTTTGGTGAATTTGATGATGCTGGATACGCGTATTTTGGCGCGTCATAAGCAATTAGATTATGCTAACTATATGACGGCAGAAGGTATTGATGCTGCTAAATTTCAGGCAGATTTATTTAGTGATCAACGCACATTGATGGGTGGAGTTCAACGAGAATGGTTGCAAAAGCAGTTGGGGCAGTCTAAGGCTACTTGGAATGTTTTGGCTCAACAAGTGTTGATGGCGAAAATACTGATTCCACAAGAACTGTTATTGCCTTTAGCGAAAATCACCAATGGTGATCAGCAACCTGAAACACTTGCACAAATGAAGCAGAAAATTACAGAATTGGTCACGCTGAAATTGCGTTTAAAAGCGAATGATCCAACTTTGACAGCAGTAGATAAGGCACGTTTGTATGCGGTTGCACCTTATAACCTCGATGCTTGGGATGGTTATGCCTACGAGCGAGAAGTTGTGTATGGGACATTGCAGCAACTTGGGAAAAAAGCAGTGGTGTTGGCAGGTGATACTCACAATGCTTGGGCTGCAACCTTGCATACACATGAAACAAATCATAAGGTTGGGTTGGAATTCGCGACCAGCTCGGTATCATCGCCCGGAATTGAGTATTACTTAAATGTGCCTGCAGACGAAATGGCAGCGTTGGAATATGCCTTTCAAGAACTGATTGATGAACTGGATTATTGCAACTTAAATCAACGTGGTTATTTAACGGTGACTTTTGATCGTGCGCAAGTGGTTGCAGATTGGAAGTTTATAGATACGGTTAAGGCACGTGAATACAAACTCGATGATACGCGTGGTCATCAACAGAAGTATGGTGTAGACTTAAAACCAATCATTGATGTCGCTAAAACTGCTTAAAATTGGTGTGATATTTACAGAAAACCGAGTCTAAGTTGCTCGGTTTTTTTTGATGATTAAGCGGAGGTTTTTAATCGAGTTTATCTTGAATATAACTGTCTAAATCTATGTATTTAATGCTTTTACATAAATTGTGTTCAACCTGCATCAGTTGTTGATGTAACTGAATTGCATGTTGATATTGCTGATTCAATTGGGCAAAACGAGGGCTATTTTTATTGGAAAAATACATCCGATATTGAATTTTAGCAGCTTGACGATATGACCAATACGCAGCACGGCGAAATTGCGTTAAGCAATATTTTTGTTCAAGGCTTATGTGGTCACGGAACATATTCTCTTTATAGAAACGTACAAAACCAAAACTGATGCAGAAAAAGAATAAAATCCCTTGCAGAATTGCACTCTGAAAATAGGCGAAATTTACCGCTTGTAGCAGAATCAATACTGCTATTTTTATGGTGGCATGTTGCTGTAGTTGATACCACGATGCCGAACTGTGTTTAATTTGATACAACACATAAGGTAGAAGCAGCATAAAACCTAACATGATGGCTAAAATCGCCAATGCCTTGGCTTGAAAGGCATCGTACTGCGTTACAAAGTTTTGAATCCCGTGCGCCAGACTGATTGAAATAGGAATAAAAATCAGGCAGGCCAAGACCCATGGAATCATTTCTTTCCAATCATCCAGCATGCCTTTGCTTTGAATAAAACCATAAAACAAAATATTTCTTTTAAATGCAGCAGGGTATTGTTGTTGCAATTGCTGCAAATCAAGAAGCGCTTGTTTAGGGTTCATAGAGGCATCATTGAATATTGAATAAAGAGGGGAAAACCTAAAATTTAGGCATAAAAAAACCAGCTTAATGCTGGGTTCTTTATTTGCACCATTTTAATCTATTTTAAAATGGTGCCCGAGGCCAGACTCGAACTGGCACGCTTTGAGGGCGGGGGATTTTAAATCCCCTGTGTCTACCGATTTCACCACTCGGGCATAGTTTTACAAGATTGGAGGCGGAGGTCGGAATCGAACCGGCGTCCACGGAGTTGCAGTCCGCTGCATGACCACTCTGCCACCCCGCCGCGTCTTGTGATGCGTATATTAGCAAGCTCTGAAAAAAAAACAATACTATTAAATGAGCAGATGCACATTAATTCGACATATAGAATAAAATAGTCTAAATAATCATGTATTATTTGCAAAATTGATTCATATCAACATTTGGAGATGTGCCGTGGCATTAATTTTAGACGGTCGTGCATTGGCAAAACAAATTGAAGCTGATCTGTTAACACGTGTAGAAGCGTTAAAAGCAAAATCAGGTCGTACCCCAATTCTAGCGACTATTTTGGTCGGTGATGACGGTGCATCTGCAACTTATGTACGCATGAAGGGCAATGCTTGCCGTCGTGTGGGCATGGATTCTTTAAAAGTAGAATTGCCAACAGAAACCACCACAGAACAATTATTGGCAGAAATTGAAAAATTGAATGCCAATCCTGATGTGCATGGTATTTTGTTGCAACACCCAGTTCCTGCGCAAATTGATGAGCGTGCTTGTTTTGATGCGATTTCACTTGCAAAAGACGTAGATGGTGTGACCTGTTTAGGTTATGGTCGTATGGCAATGGGCGAAGCTGCATATGGTTCTGCAACACCTGCAGGCATTATGACCATTCTTAAAGAAAAAAACATTGAAATTGCAGGCAAACATGCCGTTGTTGTGGGGCGTTCGGCAATTTTAGGTAAACCAATGGCTGCGATGCTTCTTGAAGCCAATGCAACAGTAACCATTTGCCATTCACGTACCCAAGATCTTGCAAGTTTTGTGAAACAAGCGGACATTATTGTTGGTGCGGTTGGTAAAGCTGAATTGATTCAAAAAGACTGGATCAAACCAGGCGCTGTGGTTGTTGATGCAGGCTTCCATCCACGTGATGGCGGTGGTGTTGGAGATATCCAATTGCAAGGCATTGAAGAGATTGCTTCTGCATATACGCCTGTACCAGGTGGCGTTGGCCCAATGACGATTACAACTTTGATTCGTCAAACGGTTGAAGCGGCTGAGAAAGCGTTAGGTTGATGAAGACCTCTCCCTAACCCTCTCTTGCGCTTCAATTTAAAAGCAGTGCTTTAAATTTTGCTCAGGAGAGGGGAAATTCATTGTGAAAATAATGGATGCTCCTTCTCTTGCGCCGTATACGGCTCAGGGAGAAGGCTGGGATGAGGGCTTAAAAATTCTCTCCCTAACTCTCCTAAAAAAGAGTGGGGAATTCATTGTAAAAATAATGAATGCCCCCTCTCCTTTAAAAAAGCAGAGGGAACTTTTTAAATTAGAACGAATAAAAATCCAATGAGCTGTACCTTTCAATTTCCTAAAGCCCCTGAACATCTTTTAGATGCTTTACATGATGTAATTCCAAATTGTGAATTACTGGCACAGCAATTGCCTGAAACGCCTATTTCACTTTGGCTTATTCCACCAGTATTTCCTACCGACAAGCTAGATGATGAAGTGATTCGTCGTATTTGGAATGATACGCCGTACTGGATTTTCTGTTGGGCTTCAGGACTTGCAATGGCGCAATGGTTATTGGCAGAACCGCAGCAAGTAAAAAATAAAGTCGTTTTAGACTTTGGTGCAGGTTCGGGCGTGGTGGCGATTGCTGCAAAAATGGCAGGTGCCAAACGGGTAATTTGTTGTGATATTGACCCCATTAGCCTTGCAGCCTGTCGAGCCAATGCTGAATTGAATGATGTGGTGCTTGAATATTTAGATGATCTATACAAAGCAGAACAAGTGGATGTATTGTTGGCTGCCGATGTACTTTATGATCAATGCAATCGCTTTTTTTTAGATGAGTTCTTAAAGTTCGCCCCAGAAGTTTGGGTGGCAGACAGCCGAGTGAAAAACTTTAGTCATCCACAATATTTAAAAATAGATGAACGCAGCGCGACCACATGGCCAGATTTGGATGAAGCCAAAGAGTTCCGTAATGTGAGTTTTTATAAGACGCGATAACTCATCACGTCTTATAGGAAGCCAGTTTTGTGGCGCGAATTAATTGCAGCTATAACGCACAATGCGCAGTGTGCTTGGGCGAGCATCTAAGGCCTGACGTGTAGCATAGTTTTCACTGCTATGTAGCTCAGGTGTGTTCGATAAGCCAATAGAGGTGCGGCTTTGCCCAAGTTGGCGACCATACGGGTCTTGTTGGTTGGCTGCAGGATTCACCACTTCATTAATACTTAAAATCCGCAATTGATAAGTTTTATGCGCACCAAGTTCTTTTTGGCAGGCACGCTGTAATTTACTTTCATCGCGCTGTTGGTTTTGACGTCCTGCAAGAGTGTAGGCTAATACTGCGTTGCGATCAGTTTTGCTTTCGACTTTATAGCCAATAAAACTATTCTCGTTTTGCTCAGGCAAACTTTGACAAGCGGATAAACCTAACCCAAGTCCCGTCATAGCCAAAATAATCATTGTATTCTTCATGGTTTTATTCATGATCATGTCTCATGTTTTGATGTCATTTCATTCTTGTTTTAAGTATGCCATAGCTGAGTGGACAAAGCATGGCTTTGTTGGTGATGTGGTAGGCTGTCTATATTGGGGGTGATAAGTGTGTTTTGATGATGTCATGTTTTTACCTTGAATCTTCGTATTATTTAGTATTTACACATCAGCGGGGGATGTTGAAGCTGGAATGTTGATGTTTTTAGCAACTAAAATATTAGGGCAATAAAAAAGGTCACCGAAGTGACCTTTTCTTAGCAATCAGCGTTGAATTACGCAGATTTAACCGCTTCAAGTAAAGCAGCTTGACGTGCTTTCAATGCAGCAGGTAGGCGCTCACCAAGTTTGTTGAATAACTCAGTGTGGCTTTCTAACTCTTTGATCCATTGTTCTTTGTCTTGCGCTGTTACAGTTTCAAATTGCTCTTTAGAGAAATCTAAACCAGTCCAGTTCAATTGCTCATACGTTGGAACAAAACCAATTGGAGTTTCAACAGCTTCTGCACGACCTTCGCAACGATCAATGATCCACTCAAGTACACGCATGTTTTGACCAAAACCAGGCCATACGAAGTTGCCTTCTGCATCACGACGGAACCAGTTTACGTTGTAGATACCTGGTAATTTGTTGCCTGCAGCTTTTGCTTTTTCGCCAACTTTCTCACCCATTTCTAACCAGTGAGAGAAGTAGTCTGCCATGTTGTAACCAGCAAATGGAAGCATTGCAAATGGGTCGCGGCGTACAATACCTTGTTGACCAACGGCTGCTGCAGTAGTTTCAGAACCCATAGTTGCAGCTTTATATACGCCATCTACCCAGTCAAATGCTTCTGAAATTAGAGGCACTGTGTCTGCACGACGACCACCGAAGATGAACGCTGAAATTGGAACACCTGCTGGATTTTCCCAGTCAGCATCAATAGAAGGACATTGACCCGCTGCAACAGTGAAGCGCGCATTTGGATGAGCTGCTTTTTCTGCGCCAGTATGTGGTTGACCTTTCCAGTTGGTTAAGTTTGCAGGAACTTCTTTAGATAGACCTTCCCACCATACTTCGCCGTTGTCAGTCACAGCAACGTTGGTATAAATCACGTCTTTGTGCAGAGTTGCCATACAGTTCGGGTTAGTCTTGGTGTTTGTACCAGGAGCAACACCGAAGAAACCAGCTTCAGGGTTAATTGCATATAAGCGACCATCTTCACCTGGTTTGATCCAAGCAATATCGTCACCTACAGTTTCAATTTTCCAGCCTTCATAACCTGCAGGTGGAATTAACATCGCAAAGTTGGTTTTACCACATGCAGAAGGGAATGCTGCTGCGATGTAGTGTTTTTCGCCTTGTGGGTTGGTCACGCCTAAAATAAGCATGTGTTCAGCTAACCAGCCTTGTTCACGACCCATTGCAGAAGCAATACGAAGCGCTAAGCATTTTTTACCCAATAATGCGTTACCGCCGTAACCAGAACCATACGACCAGATTTCACGAGTTTCTGGATAATGTACGATGTATTTTTCTTTGTTACATGGCCAAGCAACGTCTTTCTCGCCTTCAGCCAATGGTGCGCCCACAGTGTGTACGCAAGGAACAAATTCGCCATCTGTGCCCAATACGTCATAAACAGCTTTACCCATACGAGCCATTTTAGACATGCTGACAGCAACATAAGGAGAGTCAGTTAATTCAATACCGATGTGCGCAATGTGGCTACCTAATGGGCCCATAGAGAATGGAACCACATACATGGTACGACCAGCCATTGAGCCGTCGAATAAACCGTTTAATTTAGCGCGCATTTCAGCTGGCGCTTCCCAGTTGTTTGTCGCACCAGCATCTTCTTTGTTTTCAGAGCAGATGTAAGTACGGTCTTCAACACGAGCAACGTCAGAAGGATCAGAATTTGCAAGGTACGAACCAGGGTGTTTTTCTTGGTTTAATGCTTGCATGGTGCCGTTAGCGATCATCAAGTCGATTAGACGTTGATATTCTTCTGCGCTACCGTCACACCATTCAATTTTTGCTGGTTTCGTTAACTTTGCAATTTCTTCAACCCATGCAATAAGCTTAGGGTGACGAACGAATTCTGGTGCGTTCACTTGGGTCATGGTGAGGCCTATCTTAAATGTGTACAAGTCGTGTACAAAGTACAATCTGAACGATGGGGTACATGGTTCAGATGAAATATGAAAAAAAAGTGGCTGTATTAAAGCACAAAAACATAAAAAAAATAAGACATAGGCTTGATTTAGCTTTATGTGAAAAATACCCATATAAATAATGAATAACATATATGAAACATGGGCTTACAACTTTTTTGTGTTCCATTTATCATTATTTAAAAAAATTATGGGTATTATTTATTTTAATTATTTTTAATTAAAACATGTACTTATATCTTAAATTTTATAAAGAATGATTATTGATTTAATGAATGGTCGTCATTCGATTTTTACATAAAGCTGCTTTTCATTCTGCATCAATTGGTTGAAATTAGAGCAAAAGCTTTAAAATGATTGAAGAAAATGTCGACAACATTACAGCCTTTATCTCTTATTTATAATCAAAAATCAGGATTTCATGCCACACAGCAAGAAGGTGTCTATGAAGAACTGTTGCATGTTTTGTCACAGCATGGTTTTGAAATCCAATTGTTTGAAATGGGTGAAATCGCCAATTTTGATCAACTGATGCAACAGGTATTAGCACGGCATCAAGCAGCGCATTTAAGCGGTGTAGTGGTTGCAGCAGGTGGTGATGGTACTTTAAATGCAGTGGCGGCTAAACTGAAAGGCACTCACATTCCGATGGGTATTTTGCCTTTAGGCACGTTTAATTACGTGGCGCGTTTATTGAATATTCCACTGGATTTAATTGAAGCCGCACAGGTCATTGCCACAGGCACGACGCGAGCTGTGCATGTGGCACAAATCAATCAACATATTTATTTAAACAATGCCAGTTTGGGTTTGTATCCTTTATTCATTCAAAAGCGCGAGCGTTATAACCAATATTTAGGACGTTTACCTTTGCATGCCTATACTTCAGGTTTGGATGTGCTGATTCGTGACCGTAAAGAGTTAAAATTAAAAATTGCAGTCGATGGCAAACTTTATCCCTTAAAAACCCCGTTGATTTTCTTTGGCAATAATCAATTGCAATTATCTGAAATGAATTTACGTATTGCGCAAGCGGCAGAACAGGGCAAAGTTGCGGGTGTCGTGGTTGCCAAAAGCGATAAGCTGACTTTATTTAAAATTTTATGGCAAATGATTCAGGGCAAACTAGATCAAGCCAGTGATGTTTATAGTTTTGCTGCAGATCAGGTGGTAATTCACAGTACACAGACGCAGCTGACCGTGGCGATAGATGGGGAAATTGTCAAAATGCGTCCGCCATTACATATTTCGGTGCAGAAGAATGCACTCAACATTAAGGTGCCGCATGCTGTTGCATCTGTCTGATTTGCATTTCGGCACTGAAAATGTGGCTTGTATGCAGGCAGTACAACAACTGTGTGCAAGTATGCGACCAGAAGCGGTAGTGGTGAGCGGCGATTTAACTCAACGCGCACGTTATGCACAATTTTATGCCTGTAAGCATTTTTTAGACAGTTTAGATGTGCCGTATTTGGTAGTACCAGGTAATCACGATATTCCGCTGTTTCATCTCTGGAAAAGGTTTTTGAGTCCATTCGCCCGTTATCAGCTGTTTTTTGGACGCATGGAAAGTGTGTTGGAAACGCAACATTTTTATCTGATAGGCGTAAATAGTATTCGACGCCGTTTTCATACTCGCGGGCATATTTCTTTAAGTCAAATTCAGGAAGTTGAAGCTTTGCTACAAGTTGCGCCAAGTAATAAGTTTAAAATTTTGGTGGCGCATCAACCATTTTATACACCACCAGATGATCGCCACAGCATTAAAGATTGCCCAGTGTTGGGGCGAATTGCCTTAGAGCAGTGGAGCAAAAATGGTTTGTATGCCTTGCTGCATGGGCATTTACATCAACCAGCCGTGTATGACTTAAATCAAATTTATGCCTTAGGTGTAGCGCATCCTGTGCTGGATATTCATGCAGGTACTGCAATTTCATATCGTTTGCATCAAGGTATGCCGAATAGCTTAAATGTATTGTGTAACAATGGTGATGTGCAGCATTACATTTTTGATGCTGAAAAAAAGCAATTTGTGTTGTGGCAACAAAATGCAGAATAAAACACCGACCTAGCCAATTTGTCTAAAAAAACAACAAAAACTGAAATATTTTTATCTTTCCCCCTTGAAGCGTTTATTTCCATCCCCACAACAGTGTCATCTAAAATTTATTTTGATGATGACCAAAGGAATAATTAAGTCGTCATCAGGAATCTATACATAGACTTAGTCTGATGGAGTTATTTATGAGCAACATTCGTCCATTACATGACCGCGTAGTTATTCGTCGTGTTGAAGAAGAAACAAAAACAGCTGGCGGTATTTTGCTTCCAGGTTCTGCTGCAGAAAAACCAGCTCAAGGTGAAGTGATTGCAGTAGGTAATGGTCAAATCACAGACAATGGCGTACGCGCTTTAGACGTAAAAGTGGGCGACAAAGTCTTGTTTGGTACTTATGCAGGCACCACAGTTAAAGTAGACGGTGAAGAACTTCTAATTATGAAAGAGTCTGATATTTTAGCGGTACTTGAAGGCTAAGTTCAGAACTCATATTCAAAGCAAATTTGAACATTATTTAAAAATATTTGGAGTTAAACATGTCAGCTAAAGACGTAAAATTTGGTGATTCAGCTCGTACAAAAATGATTGCAGGTGTGAACGTACTTGCAGATGCTGTGAAAGTAACTTTAGGCCCTAAAGGCCGTAACGTAGTGATTGACCGTTCTTTCGGTGCACCGCACATCACTAAAGATGGTGTATCTGTTGCGAAAGAAATCACCCTGAAAGACAAATTTGAAAACATGGGTGCGCAATTAGTTCGTGAAGTGTCAAGTAAAACCAATGACATCGCAGGTGACGGTACAACGACTGCAACAGTACTTGCACAAGCCATTTTAAATGAGGGCATCAAATCTGTAACTGCGGGCATGAACCCAATGGATTTGAAACGTGGTATCGACCTTGCTGTAAAGGCAGTCGTTGCAGACATTAGAGCAACGGCTAAACCTGCTTCTGACACGAAAGCGATTGAGCAAGTAGGTTCTATTTCTGCAAACTCGGACACGACTGTGGGCAAGTTAATTGCAGAAGCAATGGAACGCGTTGGTAAAGAAGGCGTAATCACTGTTGAAGAAGGTTCAGGCTTTGAAGACGCGCTTGACGTTGTAGAAGGTATGCAGTTTGATCGTGGTTATATCTCACCATACTTCGCGAACAAACAAGATACTTTGACTGCAGAACTTGAAAACCCGTTCATTCTTCTTGTTGATAAAAAAATCAGCAACATTCGTGAACTGATTACTGTCCTAGAAGCGGTTGCAAAAACAGGTAAGCCTCTTCTGATCATCGCTGAAGATGTTGAAGGCGAAGCGTTGGCAACACTTGTTGTAAACAACATGCGCGGCATCATTAAAGTATGTGCAGTGAAAGCACCTGGTTTTGGTGATCGTCGTAAAGCAATGCTTCAAGATATCGCGATCCTGACTGGCGGTACTGTGATTTCTGAAGAAATTGGTATGCAGTTAGATCAAACTTCACTTGAACACTTAGGTACTGCACATAAAGTAACTGTATCTAAAGAAAATACAGTGATTGTTGATGGTGCTGGTGATGCAAATCAGATTTCTGAGCGTGTTCAGCAAATCCGTGCGCAAATCGAAGAATCTACTTCTGAATATGACAAAGAAAAACTTCAAGAACGTGTTGCTAAATTAGCAGGCGGTGTAGCAGTCATCAAAATTGGTGCTGCAACTGAAGTTGAAATGAAAGAGAAGAAAGACCGTGTGGATGATGCGCTTCACGCAACTCGCGCTGCGGTTGAAGAAGGTGTTGTTGCAGGTGGTGGTGTTGCACTGGTACGTGCTGCATCTGCACTTGATGGTCTGACTGGTGCTAACGATGACCAAAACGTAGGTATCAACATTCTTCGTCGTGCAATCGAAGCGCCGCTTCGTCAAATCGTATCCAATGCTGGTGATGAGCCATCTGTAGTAATCAATGCTGTGAAGAACGGTGAAGGTAACTATGGTTATAATGCTGCGACTGGTGAATATGGCGACATGCTGGAAATGGGTATTCTTGACCCTGCAAAAGTAACTCGTTCTGCACTTGAGCATGCAGCGTCTGTTGCTGGCTTAATGTTAACTACGGAATGTATGATTACTGAAATTCCAGAAGAAAAACCAGCTATGCCTGATATGGGCGGCATGGGTGGCATGGGCGGTATGATGTAATACATCTGCTGGTCATTCGATCATAAAAATCCCCGCAATTGCGGGGATTTTTTTAAATTATCAATAAAAGTTATATTTTTAATTTAAAATAAATTAGAATCAGTGACTTAGGTTGAACTGCTAGAATTAAGTGTTAACCACATTGTATTTTGATGGTAAACAAAAAATAGTTTTGGTTTTAAGATTTTTTATTGGTTTATCTTTGTACACGACAAAAAAAGATAACTCATTGAAATAATAGCATAATACTTGTTTTCTGACGACGAATATGATGACACATTTCAATGAGTTAGGACTTACGCATTGACGGATTCAAAAAAGTATTAGAATACTTTATAAAGTATCTATGATCAGACGAATTAAACATGCTTCTACAGCAACTTGTACTCTACCCATTTATATGGGCTTTCTCATGACAGAACCGAACTCTATTAGCTGCACACAACTTGCCGAGACTTATAATATCTCGCATGATAGTGTAAATCGCTTTCTAGAGCGTGAAGACTACACACCTCACGACCTATATCAAGAATCAATTCAACATGTTGATAATAACAAACTTATAGTCAGTATTGATGATACTGTTTTAGATTAACCATATAGTCAACATATGGACTTAGTTAGCTATTTTGGCTCAGGCAAACACCACCGATCCGTCAAGGGTATTAATCCCATTACCTTTTATGCGACAGATCAAAATGGTCAAAATATTCCAATTAATTTCCGAATTTATGACAAATCTGAAAGTAAAACCAAGAATGATTACTTTATGGATATGTTAAGTGAAGTACTCAGTTGGGGTGCAAAGATTCAATTTATTACAGGTGATAGTTGGTATTCATCGACTGGAAATTTAAAAACCATAAGAAAATACGGTATTCGATTTATGTTTGGTATCGACTGTAACCGTAAGGTTTCCCCAGAAAAAGGACAATGGTTTCAACTGCGTTTATTGCCAGATTTCCATCAGGGTCAAGTGGTCTGGCTCAAAGATTTTGGCTTTGTACAATTATTTAAGACACAATTAAAAGAACAGTAGATGTTTTATATTGTGCATCAAGATGAAGATGATTTATTGTCCTTTGAGGGTTTTTATTAATTACATTCAAGTCATTGGGAAATAGAGCAATATCACCGGGTGATTAAACAGGTTTGTCATATTGAAAAGTTTCAAGTAAGACGATCTGAACTGATTTAAAATCATATTTTTTCAGCCTTGATGGCCTACGTTGAGATACAAAAGAACCAGTTTGAGCGGATCTTTGAAAATATATATCGTTGGCAGAAGAAATTATTTAGACCAATGATCAAAAACTTTATTGATGACTTTATTCTCGATACAAATCATCTGCTACCACAGAGAATCTATAAATAATAGTGCGTAAGTACTATTTTTATTGAAAAATAAATCAGATTTTGATTGATAAATTTGTTGTGTTTTGTATATTATTACCACAGGACCGCGGTGGCGGTGGGGTATGAATGGCGTAATTCCCTTTTAACCACGCATTCGTAACGGTTTTGCTGGTTTACATGATCCTAGGGTAGGCCAGTCTTTTTATAAAAATTGAAGGAAATTTATATGAAATTTCAAAAATCTCTATTGGCAGCAGCATTAGCAGTTGTAGGTTTTGGTGCACAAGCTGCACCAGTTACTGAATCTGGTGAAGCAAACGTTTACAAATATTCAAATGGTGAAGATGTCCTTTATAAGATCAAAGTTACCAATGACGAAGGAACTGTGTTTGCTGATGGCTGGTATAAAAAAGCAGAAAACGGTGACTTATCAAAATTTGAAGGTGATGTTGCTGGGTATTCAACTCTAGTTTCTGGTGGTCAGTTAGAAACTAAAATTACTTATGATAATCAGGATCCAATTGTTGCTGGTGGTGACCTAAGCGACGAAGATCGTAACTACTACTATGCTTATAATAATAGCGTTACTATTCCTGGTAGTACCGTTGGTTTTGAAATGAATGGTCAATTGGTTAATACTGACTTAACAGGTGTTAATGGTATTCCAGCAGAAGAGCAAATTGAAGCAGAATATCCTCTTGACCAATTAGAACCTACAGGCTCATTAGTTAAGAAAGATATTGAAATTGGTAACTTAACTAAAGATAGTTTAGGCAGCACGAGTAACCGCGATTTTACTATTGCTGGTGATAATGTTTACGGTACTGTAGCAACAGCTGCAGCATCAACAACAACTACGGTAACTAGCACCTCTGTAACAGGTTTAACAGGTAATGGTTTAACTGTTGTTGATGCTCCGAAGGGTTCTATTGTCGACTTAGAAAAAGGTACTGTAACTACAGTTAAATTATCTGATGATGCGAAAACTACTCGTACAGAATTGCAAGCATTTGCAGCAGAAGATGGCGCTCGTGTATTTGAAATTCAAAATAAATATTACCAAGTTGAAGGCAATAAATTAGTTGACTTTAAAGGTGATGTTGACGAATTAACTCTAGTTGGTGCTGGTGTTGCAGATACAACTACAGGCGGTTCAGTTGATACTTTAGTTAATACAGGTTTTGTTTCTAGCCAAAATGTAACTTATGGTGAGTCTAAGACTTCAGTTGTAAATGGTACTTCAATTAATGTAGCAAGTACAGATCCAAATGTAGCTAACCCTGAAAGTGGTGATGTATACCAAGTTACAGCAGCTGGACAAACGACTTCATCATCTAAAGATGTTAAAACTGGTATTATTGCAGTAGATCAAGCAGGTAATAAAACTTACGGTTTACAAGCTACAAATACTACAGATGGTAAAGTTACAGCGCAAACTACAGTAACTGCAGCTGGCATTGAAACTACTGGTGACATCGCTTTTGTTGATGCTGCTACTGGTGCAAAAACTTCTGTGAAAGGCTACTTAGAAGAAACTTCTAAAGCTGTTGATGCTAAAGTTGATGCTGCTTTAGTAGAAGTTGATTCTCGTTTAACTCAATTCAATTCTACAGCAGCTCGTTTAAACAGCCGTATTGATGACGTAGAGCAAACTGCTTACCGTGGTATTGCGATTGCTTTAGCTGCTCAACAACAAATTCCTAACATCGGCGCAGGTCAATTCGCAGTATTCGGTGGTGTAGGTCACTATGAAGGTGAAACTGCTGGTGCTTTAGGTGTTGCAAGCGTATTCGCTGATGGCCGTACTTCTCTAAGTGCTGCTCTTGGTTTCGCTGGCGGTAACGAAGTTGGTGGCCGTGTAGGTGTTTCATATGTGTTTGGCGGTAAATAATTTACCTTCAACATAGTTGAAATAAAATCCCCGCAATTGCGGGGATTTTTTATAAGCAGGCCAATAAAAAATACAATAAAATAAAACTAAAGTTAATGCATAAAAAAGTAAGAAAAAGATAAATATATCGAAAATAACTAGGGTCTGTTGACATTTCATAAAGGCAGCCACAGATAAATACAAGCTAAGGCAACTGCGCTTTGAAAGTTTCGCTTTAGTTTATCATACCGTGTAGCAATTCCTCGGAATTGCTTCAAACGACAAAATACATTCTCAACTAAGTGTCTGATTTTATATAAATACCAGTCCATATGATCATTACTTGATCTTGTGTTTGATTTCTTCGGTATATTCGCTTTAGCACTTCTATTTTTAATCTGCTCTCTTAATGTTTCAGAATCATAGCCT
Organism: Acinetobacter sp. YH12136; assembly: GCF_013418545.1. Classification (NCBI taxonomy): domain Bacteria; kingdom Pseudomonadati; phylum Pseudomonadota; class Gammaproteobacteria; order Moraxellales; family Moraxellaceae; genus Acinetobacter; species Acinetobacter sp. YH12136. Next base: position 101,382 of record NZ_VPBV01000001.1, on the reverse strand, counting down.
TTATCCATACAGACCATTTCAGTGTCAGTTAAATGTAATTGTTCGACTAAAATAGGGGCAACTTTGACATCATGGGTTGTTCCATCTGAAATAATAAATTCGATCGGGTTACCGTGAGAGTCAACAGCTAAGTGGATTTTAGAACTATTACCCCCAACACTTTTTGAAATATCATGATCAGGGATTCCTGCTGAATGTTGGTGTGCTCTAACATGAGTAGGATCAACAAATATCCATTCATGATCCGCGCTCTCTGAGAATATTTTAAATATTTTCATTAGCTTATCTTTGCTAGACCAACGATTGTACTTTTGAAAAATTGAGTTAGGATTAACAAAGAGCTCGGGTAAATCTCTCCAAGGGCATCCTGTTCTAATACGATATAGGATTGCCTCAAAAAAATTTCTCAAATTTGATTTGAGATAAATATTAAACTTCTTGCGTTAGTCAAATTTTAAGCAGCCAAAAGCTATATTTTATGAGGCTTTAGCCAATTCAAAAATTAGATAAAACTATACTTTCGCAAGAAGTCTATTAAATTTGCGGACAATAGCTTTTAACTTAGACCATGTTGATCATTCAACATTGTACGAGGCATGGCGAGGGCTTTGGTGCACAAAAATTTCATAACTATATGATTTTAAAGGTTTTGATTACTTTTTGATACAAAATTAAATTTATTTAAATCAGATGCTTACATATTTATGCAACAAAGCCCATGGCGAGTAGTGAATTTAGTTTGGCGATTGAATTTTACTATCTCGCTATTTTTTTTACAGCAAATGTCAACAGCCCCTAAATGTATGATGAGCTTTTTTATTAAATTGGTAGTGCTTAATGATTAAGCTGGGGGGAGATATGAAAGAACAAGAACACCAGATCATTGGGTTAATTTATGATGCCGCGATGGATACGCGTTTATGGCCGCAATTAATTGAAAAAATTGTTCAATATACAGACAGTAAAACCGCCATTTTTACTGCCTTAGATCAATTTAGCCCAAGTTACGATTTTTTATTTAGCCATAATATTCCAGATGAAGCTTTGCATGCCTATCGTGATGAGCGGATTCGCGTGATTGACATGCAGTTGCACCGAGTATTGTGGGAAAATTTAGGTGTGGGGCAAGTAGCGAGCTCGGATTTATCGCATTATGGGGAAAACCCTGAAAGTGATGAATATATCTTTTATGAACGGTGTTTGAATCCGACGGGAATTAGTTATATCTCGGCTGTTTTGCTCGATCAGGGTTCACATCGTTGGGCAGTTTTAGGATTACATCGTGCGCCAGATGTAGCGCCGTATCAACAAAAAGAGTTGGATTTTTTAAAGCATTTGGGTGTGCATTTGCGCCGTGCTTTAAAATCCATCGTCAGTTTAGTTTGGTTAAACAAGAAAATTTAAGTTTGTATAGCGTGCTCGATCATTTAAAAACAGGTGTAATTTTGCTTGATCATCAGCTGAGTTTGATTTATTCAAACCCTGTAGCTCAAAGCATGCTGGAACACGATTCATGTTTAGGTTTGGACTTGTATAATTGTTTAAAAACAAATGCTTATGATCAAAATCGTTTAGATCAATTATTGAACTCAGCCTTATTGGGACAGTCGGCATTAAACGCAGATGTAGGCGGTGTATTGTCTTTGTCAGATGCGAAAGGACAACAATTAATGCTGACTATCGTACCTTGTTCTAAATTAAAAAATATGCAGCATCAAAATGCAGGACAACATCAAATTGCGGTATTTCTGACCGATAAACATCAGCACTATGCCTTGTCTAAAGCCTATTTGCAGCAAGCTTATCAATTATCTAAACGTGAGTTTGAGTTGTGTGAGTTGTTGTTGAATGGTTATAAGTTAGAAGAAATTGCGGAACATTGCGGGATTACCCTCAGTTCGGTGCGCACTTATTTTAAAAATATTTATGAAAAAACCCAATGCAACTCGCAAATTGAACTTATGCATTTATTAATGGGTTGTACCATTCATTTTGAGCATATTGGTTAAAGCTGCCTAAGTTTGGCTTAGGCAGCTTTTGAATATGTTTAGTTACTACGTTGTAGGGTAACAGAGTCTTCGCCTTGCGGATGCAAGGTCAGGCTTGTTCCTGAGATGCTGTAAGTTGCATTCACTTTACTGCCATCCCAAGAGTCTTGTAAGCCACCGCAATCGTTGGTGTCATATAACACTTCTGTTGCGGCAAGTGTATTGGCTGTCATTGAATATTTGCCATATTCAATACCTGGGTTAGCGCAATCATCATCGCCTTCAGTGTCTAACAAGAAATAGAATCCTGTGTCAAAGAAAGCAAATAAATGAGTTTGATTAAATTGCCAAGTGCCGACTAAACCTGATGATTGTTTGACTTTAGTTAAAATATAGGTGCTATTACTTCCTACATCAGTCAGCACTAGATCTGTACCGTTATAACTTAGGCGGTAATGACCATCATTGTCTGGATGTGAAAGCCCGTAGTCTCCATTAGTATCTACTGAGATCACAGGGCTCAGCGCTGAAGTTAAAGCATTCCAATTTAGTCGTCCTGTTTCGATACCAGACTTCCCTGTTTCATCAGCTACATCTGCTTCACCTAGCGCATAACGTCCGTCTGGTAAAATATGTAATAAAACAGCAGATGTGTTGGTGCGTCCAATTTCCCAAGTTCCAGCAATATCTTTATAAAAGGTGGCTTGGAAGTTTTCTGCAGCTTTTTCTGGTGTCACGATTCGATCTAATGGGATATCGGTTTTAGGGATCACTTCATTGACAAACGTAGTTGAAAACTCTGCGGGTGCTTGCTCGAAATTCATATTCACAGCGGTTAAGGCTGTTTGAATATCTGGTTTAATTTCGATCCCATTACTATGGTCGCCATCATGATCTAACGTTTGTAAAAACACCATTAAATTTGTTCGGGCATTTTCTGATTCGGCTAAATCTAGTGGTGTAATACGTGCTTTGGCTTCAATCGCTTCACCCAGTTGGACATCGCCAATAAAGAAGCGGACAGTATCACCCTCTGCATATTCAAACTCACCTTTATCATTGGTGAAGTCTTCAAAACTTTCACCTGAACTCGAGGTTCTGAGATATTTAACCCCAGTTACAGGTCCATCGGTCAGTATCCCAGTTTTTAGGGAGCTTGAAGGTGGGGGAGCAGAACTACCAGAATCATTGTCTGAACCGCCACATGCACTCAGTAAGCCTGCTAAAGTTAAGCATAATAAAGTTTTTTTCATCACGAATTCCTTGTTATTCAAATTATCATGTCTGCAGTATAGAAATTAGATGAGTTTAGGTGCTATCCCAAAATTGGGAGGGTGTACACAAAAATCTGTGAGAAAAAATGAAGACCAATCAATATTTTTGTGACAAAACTAGATTTTTTGATGTGCAGTCATCGAAGTTCTATTTAGCTGTGTTAATTTGAAACACGGTTTCAAGTTTTTTTGATGATTTTCATCCACTTGATTCATTTCATATAAATCTCATTATTGTTATCTATAAGTGATCCAGTTTTATGCTGTCTAAATTTTTTATTGAACGTCCAATTTTTGCAGGTGTGCTCGCTATTATGGTGATGGCACTCGGGATTTTTTCAGTATTAAATTTACCAGTAGAACGTTATCCAGACATTGCACCACCTCGTATCACTGTCAGCGCAACCTATACGGGAGCTTCGGCAGAAACGGTGGAAGAAAGCGTCACACAGGTTTTAGAACAGCAAATTAAAGGCTTAGATCACTTACTGTATTTCAGTTCTAGCAGTGATTCTTCAGGACGAAGTCGCATCAGCATTAGCTTTGAAAATGGTACCAACCCCGATACCGCACAAGTCCAGGTACAAAATGCGATTAATGGCGCAATTAACCGCTTACCTGAAGATGTGCAGCGTCAGGGGGTAAATGTCTTTAAATCATTGGGTGATACCCACATGGTCATTGGGCTGTACGATGCCACAGGCAAAAGCAGCAATATAGCCTTGTCTGACTATATGATGAGTCATTTAGAGCAAGAGTTGGCACGCATTGAAGGTGTGGGTGAGGTCGATGTTTTTGGTGCGCAATATGCAATGCGGATTTGGCTGAATCCGATAAAGTTAAAACAATATGTGCTGATGCCAAGTGATGTACGTGCTGCGGTATTGGCACAAAATACTCAAGTTGCAGCAGGGGCAATTGGTGAATTACCCACAGCACAAGAACAATATCTCAATGCCAAAGTCACCTCAGGTTCACGCTTAAAAACGGTAGAAAAATTTGAAAATATTATTTTAAAAGCAGATCAGGCAGGTGGCTTTGTTTATTTAAAAGATGTGGCACGTATTGAACTTGGTGCAGAAAATTATCAAAGCTTTAATACCATTAATGGTTTTCCATCGGCAGGGATGGGGATTTCATTATCTTCTGGTGCCAATGCGTTACAAACTTCAGCCTTAATTCAAAAACAAATTGAGCATTTAAAACAACAATTGCCCGAAGGTTACCAAATTGTCTATCCACGCGATAACACACCTTTCGTGCAGGAATCAATTAAAGAAGTGGTGAAAACTTTAATTGAAGCGGTAATTTTAGTCGTCATTGTGATGTTCTTGTTTTTACAAAACTGGCGCGCGACGCTCATTCCTACCGTAACCGTGCCTGTAGTGATTTTAGGCACCATGGCCGTGTTGCAACTCTTTGGGATGAGTATTAACACGCTGACCTTATTCGCTTTGGTCTTAGCCATTGGTTTATTGGTGGATGATGCGATTGTCGTGGTGGAAAACGTCGAGCGTTTAATGCACGAACAGCAGCTCTCGGCTAAACAGGCATCTATCGCATCTATGCAGGAAATTAGCGGTGCTTTGGTCGGCATTACCTTGGTTTTGACCGCAGTATTTATTCCAATGGCATTTTTTGGTGGTTCGACTGGAGTAATTTATCGCCAGTTTTCTATCACCTTAGTCACTGCGATGGTGCTGTCTTTAGGTGTGGCCTTAATTTTAACGCCTGCTTTGTGTGCCTTGATTTTAAAACCCAATCCACAACCAGCCCAATGGGCCATCTGGTTTAATCAAAAACTGGAACGCTTAAAACAACACTATCTCAAATTATCAGGCTGGACGATTCAGCATAAAGCGGTGTGTCTGGTTATTTTTGCAGGTTTATTGACGGTGTTTGCCTTGTTTTACCGTGCCTTACCTACCAGTTTTATCCCGAATGAAGATCAGGGCATGTTGTCGGTGCAATTTAAATTACAGGAAGGTGCGCCGTTGTCTAAAAGTCGTGAAGTGGGCGAAAGCATACGTGAATACTTTATGCAGCATGAAGCCCACAATGTTGATTTGGTGATGATTCGTTATGGACGTAATTTTTCGGGAACAGGGCAGAATTTAGGGCAGGGTTTTATTGCGCTAAAACATTGGGATGAGCGTCAAGGGCAACAGCATACCGCACAAGCTATTCGTGAACGTGCCATGCAGCATTTTCGACAGCATCCCAATGCACAAATTACCATTGGCATGCCCGCAGCAGTTCGTGGTTTGGGGCAAACCGATGGCTTAGAGTTCTGGATGCGCGATGTGAATGGTACAGGACGCGATTTTTTAATTCAGCAATTTCAAAATTTACAGCAGCAAGCCGCTCAATATCAAAGCTTTAAAAATTTAGATCAACGTGCCAATCCTGAAAAAGCGGAGTTAAACGTCACGATTGATCAGAAACAGGCGATGGCAGCAGGTTTAAATCAAACGGCTATTAACAGTACCTTAGCGGCAGCTTGGGGCGGCAGTTATATCAACGACTTTATTGACCGTGGTCGAATTAAACGCGTAATTATGCAGGGTGATGCCGAGTTTCGTGGTAAACCTGAAGATTTGAATCAATGGTCGGTACGCAGTCAGCAAAATCAAATGGTACCTTTTAGCCAGTTTGCTCAACTCAGTTGGAGCGGTGGGCCAGAAGTCGTCAATCGTTTTATGGGGTATAGCGCCGTGCAAATGGAAGCCGATACTGCCGAAGGATATAGCTCAGGGCAGGCGATGCGTGATTTAGAACAGATGGTGGCACAGCAGCAGGGCATTGACTTGGCATGGAGTGGGTTGTCTTTTGAAGAAAATCAGTCCAGCAATCAGGCTTTGTTACTGTATTTGGTTTCCATCGGGTTTATTTTCTTATGCCTTGCTGCCTTGTATGAAAGTTGGAGTATTCCAACAGCCGTGATGAGTGCCATTCCTTTAGGAATTGGTGGAAATATTATTTTCAGCTATTTGGCAGGTTTCCCGAACGACATTTATTTCCAAATTGCCTTGCTTACCACCATTGGTTTGTCATGTAAAAATGCCATTTTAATTGTGGAGTTTGCTTCGGCTGCGCAGCAACAAGGCAAACAGGTGATTCAAGCCGCTTTAGAAGGTGCAAGCTTACGGCTCAGACCTATTTTAATGACCTCATTGGCATTTGGTGCAGGTATTTTGCCGCTAGTATTTGCCTTTGGTGCAGGTGCAGCAAGCCGTCAGGAAATTGGGGTGAGTGTTTTAGGTGGAGTTATTTTTGGCACAATTTTAGTGCTTGTTTTTATTCCGTTTATGTATGTGCTGGTTCGTTCTATATTTCAAGTGAATCGTTCATCACCCATAAACTAAAGATGTTTTTTATTAGGCACTTAGCAAAATTATAGGCTATGATATGAAACGCTAAAAATCTTGTATAAATCTACAGATTTTCGGGTTTTTAAGGGTTGGTTTGGGCTGAGAAACTTTGCCCATTCTTCATTTTACGTTTTGGAATGATGGAGTGGGTGAGATTAATGACCAATCTGCACGCTGAACAGTTAGAACAAGCCTTGCAATTACATCAGTCAAGTACAGTGCGCAGCTTGATCGATGGTATCAACCCTGCCGATTTAGCCGACTTAATGCAGCACTTGAGTCTGAAAGCACAGCTGAGTTTAATTGAACAAATTGACAGTGCTGCCTTGGTGATGGAGTTTTTACCACTGCATTCGCAACATCAAATTGCAGAGGCGATGGCACCGCAGCAATTGGTCAAACTGATTTCAGCCATGCATTCAGATGACCGCACCGACTTATTTAAGTTACTTTCTCCGCATTTACAGCGTTTTGTCAGCTTACACATTACGGAAGAAAAACGCGCACAGATTCAGACTTTAGCGCGATATCCTGAAGAATCTGCGGGCGCGATTATGAGTTCGGATTTCGTGGTGCTCTCGCCAGAACTGAACATGCAGCAAGCCATAGATGAATTACGCAGAATGACCACAGATCGGGAAACTTTGTACCTGATTTATATTGTCGATGAACTGATGAAACTATTGGGGGTGATTTCTTTAAGAGAAATAATTCAAAACCCGCCTGAACAGAAAATTAAAAATGTGATGCGCACAGATTTAGTCACTGGTTTAGTGACAGAAGATCAGGAAAGTATCGCGCAAAAACTCAGCCATTATGATTTTTTGGCCTTACCGATTGTAGATGATGCACAGCATTTACTGGGGATTGTCACCTATGATGATGCGATGGACGTGGTACAGGCAGAAACTACAGAAGACTTTTTAAAATCAAGTGCGGTAGCGTCTTCACCTGGCATGAGTATAAAAACTGCGCCAATTTTATTTTTATATCGCAAACGTGTGTTTTGGTTGGTGATTTTGGTATTTGGCAGTTTATTGTCTGGAATTGGCATTGCGCATTATGAAGACACTATTGCAGCACATATTGTACTGGTTTTTTTCTTGCCGCTTTTGGTCGGTAGTGGTGGTAATGCGGGTTCTCAGTCTGCGACCTTAATGGTACGGGCACTGGCTACAGGTGATGTGCAATTTAAAGATTGGCTGCATTTACTCGGACGTGAAAGTTTGGTGGCGCTATGTTTGGGTGGAACTATGGCTTTTGCGGTTTCAATTTTAGGCTATTACCGTGGCGATATGATGGTGTCTGTGGTATTGGCACTGAGTATGCTGGGCATTGTGCTGATGGGCTGTTTAATTGGCATGAGTTTGCCTTTTATTTTGCATCGCCTGAAACTAGACCCTGCCAGTGCCTCTGCGCCTTTGGTAACCTCGATTTGTGATGCAACGGGCGTGGTGGTGTACTTATTTATTGCTTCACAGTTGTTACTTTAAACACTGTCGGTGATGATGACTTATTCAAGACCTCATCTTAAACTTTTTGCATTGATCAAAATTCTGTTTATAAAATCATAACAGACCTGAGTAAAAAACTGCTTTATTCTCAAGTAGATTGCATTTACCCAACGATACGTTTTCTATGCCAGAACCTGCATCTTCAAAAAAACTTAGCCAGCAAGAGGTGATTCGCTTAGAGCGCGATTTAGCCAAGTTTGCCAATATGATGGATTCTGTGGTGCGTATTCCATTTACCAAGCAGGGCGTGGGAGCAGATGCCGCATTAGGCACTGTACCTGTCGCGGGGGATGTCGCAGGTTTTGCACTGACCTGTTATGCGATTTATAAAGCCAAACAAATTGGTGTACCACAAACCAAACTCACTCCCGTGATTAAACTTGCTGTGATGGATGCAGTAGTTGGTTTTGTGCCAATTGTCGGCACAGTATTTGATGTATTTATTCGTCCAAGCCGTAAAGCTTTAGATGTAGTGCATACGCATATCCGTGAAGAATATCAGATTCACAGTGAGCATCATGTGGTACATCCTTTTTTACATGAGCGATTGGAACGTAAACAGCAGCAGTCAGCATTTTGGCGTAATCCTGTAGTGGCATGGCTGTGGCTACATTTGCCTGATTTGCTTGGTGTGATTTTTCTTATTTTCTTTATTTGGGCAGCATGGCTCGGTGCAAGTTGGTTGTGGCACTGGTCACAAAGTTTTGCTGTTTAAATGAACCTGTTTAAAGTACAAAACCATCTGGCAGATCTAATTTACAGACATGAAAAAAGCTTCCCTGAGGAAGCTTTTTGGTGTCGCTGTTACAATATCTTGCTAGCAGTATTAAGGTAAATTTAATTGCTGTAAAGCTGCAACACGTTGTTCAATGCTTGGGTGAGTTTGGAATAACGCTGCCAAGCTAAAACCTTCTTCTTTACCTGCAGAAATCGCAAAAGCTTTCATTTCTTTTGGCATTGCATCAGGCATTTCAGATTCTGCCTGTAAACGTAATAATGCAGAAATCATGGCTTGCTTACCTGCCAAACGTGCACCTGCTTCATCGGCACGGTATTCACGTTGACGCGAGAACCACATCACGATTGAAGAGGCCAAAATACCAAATACGATATCCAGTACAATGGTAATTGCAAAATAAGCCAAGCCTGGTGCTTCGCCATCTTCACGACCAAATACGTTACGGTCAATGAAGTCACCTGCAACACGGGCAAAGAACATGACGAATGCGTTGACCACACCTTGAATCAGTGCCAAGGTCACCATGTCACCATTGGCAACGTGACCAATTTCGTGTGCCAAAACTGCACGTAATTCATCTTTGTTCATACGCTCAAGCAGCCCTGTAGATACAGCGACTAAAGCATCGTTTTTATTCCAACCTGTTGCAAAAGCATTCGATTGGTAAGAAGGGAAAATACCCACTTCTGGCATTTTGATACCAGCACGTTGCGACAACTGCGCAACTTCATTTAATAACCACGCTTCAGCTTGGTTACGAGGTGCATTCGGGTCAATTAATTCAGTCCCAGTTGTTTTTTTCGCCATCCATTTAGACATGAATAGTGAAATTAAAGAGCCAACCATACCAAAGACAAAACAGATGACCAACAGGTTGCCTAGGTTTAAGCCACCCGCGCCATGGTAACTACCGACACCGAAGAGTGACAAAATTATGCCAGCTACAACCAGTACCGCGAGGTTGGTTAGCAAGAACAAACCAATCCGCATCATTGAGTAAATCCTCTTATATTAAAAATGTAATCTGATTTATTAATAAACCATGCCGTAAATATGCGGTGTATGTATTAAAAATTCAAGAAAAAATAATAAAACTGTACTAAAAATATTTTGCGCTGATACTGCAATTGGCATTTCAAAAAGGCTTGCGTTGCCGCAAGCTCAAATGAAGTGCTGCAGCTTTTATTCTGAAATAAAAATACGTGCCGAAGCCGTGGCATTCCCTGTCGCGTATGAACCTGCAGGTGCATCGGTAAAGCGACCATCGGCGGCCATAATAATTTGACGTTGTGGGCGTTTGTTTGCCGCCACTTGATGACTACTGGCAGTGTAACTCTCTGACTGCGCAATCACTTGAGCATTTTGACTCTGAGTATTGCTATTGTTATTTGCCGTAATCGCATTGTTATTAGCACTTGCACTAACACCGTTGGCATACAGGTTGCTATAACGACTGGTCACACGACGTACATAGTCCTGAGTTTCACGAAAAGGTGGTACACCGCCGTATTTTGCAACATTGCCTTCGCCCGCGTTATAACCCGCCAAAGCTAAAGTGGTGTTGCCATTAAAGCGTTTGAGTAACCAAGCCAAGTATTTTGCACCCGCCATAATGTTTTCATGCGGGTCATAAGCGTTGCTGACATTAAAACGTCGTGCTGTCGCAGGCATGAGCTGCATTAGACCTTGTGCACCGACAGGCGAGCGGGCGTTGACATTAAAACCTGATTCGGTATGCATCACTGCTTTAATTAGACCTTCTGAAACACCGTGTTGTTGTGCTGCTTGCTGAATAATGTGGTCAAAGGCGTTTTTATTGCGGCTATAACTTGGCAATACCGACGCTTCGGAATTGCCCCAGTTGCGATAACTGTGAATATTGCTGTCTGGATAATATGTGACTTTTACTTTTGTCAGTGAACGATCTGCACTTTTGCGGTTAGTCAGCAAGGTACTGCCATTGCTGTCCTTATACATATAAATTTGACCTGCGTGCGTTGTCGTTGCCAAAGGCATGATGCTGGCAGTCCCCAAAATATACAGTAAAAAGGCATTAATTTTATTGTTCATGCTGTGAATACACTAAAAGCTGTCCCCAAACAGTTATGAGGAGTTTAACAAAAATCTCACAGATGAAAAGGCTTTGTACAAATTCATTTACAGTAGTGTCGAAAAAAATCAAGCTTAATTGCTGACAGAGTAATCAAAAAAAATATTTATTTTTTTTTAATTGGATCAGCTTGACACACTTAAGTGTATGATTTTAAATTAAAATAAAATCGATCAAAAAGTAATCAATTTAAAGAGAAGCCTTAGAATAACGGCAAGAGGCGTTGTCAAGTTGTTTTAAATCCACAAAGTTATCCACAGCTTTTGTGGAAAACTGTGGAAAAGTCCAAAAGATAAGCATCTTGGCGAAAAAGTGAACCTGAGGGTTCAAACTTGCCGCAGAAAAAACGATCTGCGCAGACAAAAATAAAGTGTGCAAACAGAAATGAACGCGCAGTCAGAAATTAAGTTCTCTGACGAAAAGGAAGATTGCGATGAAATTACATTCTTTTGATGCGGGATTGGTCTGAATCGGCTAAAATTGCGCGGTAATTTTTTTCATGGGTTAATCGCGTCTATGTTCTCACCAGTTGAGTCCGATCAAGGCTTTAATTTCAAACCAGAACTTCCAACCAGCTCTGCGTATTATCGTTTGTTGAAAAAGCTGCGTCGCCAAGTCGGGCATGCGATTCGTGACTTCAACATGATTGAAGATGGCGATAAAGTCATGGTGTGTATTTCTGGTGGTAAAGACAGTTATACCTTGCTGGACATTATGTTGCAGTTCAAGCGCATCGCACCCATCAATTTTGATGTGGTGGCTGTGAACTTAGACCAAAAGCAACCGGGCTTCCCTGAAGATGTATTGCCGCGTTATTTAGAAGAAAATAACATCCCATATTACATTTTAGAAAAAGACACCTATAGCATCACCAAGCGTTTAACGCCTGAAGGTAAAACTTACTGTGCAGTGTGTTCGCGTTTGCGTCGTGGTTCTTTGTATGGCTTTGCGCAGGAAATAGGGGCAACCAAAGTGGCGCTTGGGCATCACCGTGATGATATTTTGGCGACTTTTTTCTTAAACTTGTTCCATGGCGGTAGCTTAAAAGCCATGCCACCGAAGTTGTTGTCATCAGACAAGAAAAATATGCTGATTCGTCCACTGGCTTATGTGGAAGAAAAAGACATCATTAAATATGCAGAAATGCGTAAATTCCCAATTATTCCGTGTAACTTGTGTGGTTCACAGGAAAACTTACAGCGTGCCATTATTAACGACATGTTACGTGAGTGGGATAAAGCACATCCTAAGCGTTTGCACAGTATTTTTGGCGCATTACAGAATGTATCGCCATCGCAGTTGGCAGACCGTGAATTATTCGACTTTGAAGCGTTAGACAGCCAGCGCGTATTTGATTTTGCCGATCAGGCCGAACAAAACGCAGCAGAGCAAAACAAACGCATCAATATGGTCAATTTAGGCTACGCTGCAGACTAAGCGATAACAGCCTGTCAATCCCTTTAAAATGTAATCAACACCAAGCCAGAGCTTGGTGTTTTTTTATGAATTTGATTTATTTGAGAAAGTCGTCATTTCGACTAAAAATACAAAAACTGAACGTCCCGTACAAAATTTCTTAGCCTTTCACGAAAGGTTCATGCTATAACAATCAGCAAGCAAAACAGCTTAATAATGATGGTGTCTGGATAGACAACACACATGCACAAATATATTGAGGAAAAATCATGCCTGCTTTTTTAACTGATGATTGGTTTGCAACTGTAGAAAATCTAACGGCTCAAGCTGGTGATTTAAACCTACCTCCAGCACTTGCAAATCTGGCAATTAACTTAGTGGTGACTGATGCTGCAGGCAACACAGAATTGTCTTTAGATGGCGGTAAAATCCAAAAAGGTTTGGCGGACAACGCAAAAACAACATTAAATATGGATGCGGAAACTTTACGTAAAGTATTCCTAGAGTTTGACATGGCGGCTGCTATGCAAGCCTTTATGACAGGTAAAATCAAAGTACAGGGCGATATGTCACAATTAATGGCATTACAAACTGCAAAACCAAGCCAAGAACAAAAAGACTTATTTAAGAAGATTCTTGAGCAATCTGCTTAATTCAAGCGATTTACGCTGTAGCAGGCGAATTTCCCGCTATAGTACAAAAAAGCCTAGCTGAAGTATCAACTAGGCTTTTTTATGCACTGCAGCTTTAACAGCGCATTATTCATGTTTGAATTGCAGCTGATATACACTGCAACTCAATCACGCGAGGTAAATTTTAGATATTCACCAATTGCGGTGTGGTCTTAATATGCTCAAGGTAGGCGCGAATACGAGTCACATATTGCACTGCTTGACGATAACGACCGTTGCTCGCTTTGTTACGGTCTAAATACGCATATAGGTTAACCCAATTGTTCGGGTTTTTGCCTTGTGAGCGAATACGCTTCTGAATTTGACTGACTGCACCAGGACCCATGTTATAAGCGACTAGGGCATACCAGTTACGATCAGGAAATGGAATATGCTCATAACGGCTCAGCATTTGGTCATAATACTTAGCACCACCCTGAATACTTTGTGCAGGATCGGTACGGTTGCTTACGCCCATCGCTTTGGCTGTATTATTGGTCAGCATCATAATACCGCGCACACCTGTTGGCGAAACCGAGTTGGGTTTGAGGTAAGATTCCTGATAACCAATTGCCGCCAAAAGATGCCAGTCTAAATCGTACTGCGTGGCAGTCTTTTTAAAGTTGGCCTTATATAAAGGTAAACGATTACGCAAATCCCGCTGGATCACATCCCACGATTCTTGTTTGACCACATTACGATTATAAAATGAAGCCAATTGGGTAATTGAGCCGTTTTGCTTGCCACGACAAACAAAGTTGCTTGCGGTTTGGCTAAGAGGATCATCTGCGTGTTTAAACACCCAGTTCAGCTCACTATTTAAACCATTACGCTTTAAAGTATTTAAATCGCCACAACTGGCAGAAAATGCCGTGAGTTGCTGCTTTTCGATGCTTTGGATACTCGACGTGGTCATGGCAAAGTTCGCTTTACCAGAAGACACCCATTTTAAAGCGGTCGCATTGTCGCTTACCGTTTTAAATTCGAGTTTCACATTCATGCTGTCGGCATAGTTACGCACAAGGTCATAACCAAAGCCATGTAAATGTTGTCCATCTTTAAACACTGTGGTTGGATTTTCCACAGACACAACGGTCAATTTGTTCTGATTGACGACGCTGTCAAATTGATGAACGGCTTTGCCTGCGTTAATACTGTGGAATGGGAGAAGAACAGTACTGAAAGCGAGGACTTTGAATGGGAGGCGATTAAAAAATGAGTGAAGGCTAAGCCTAGACCCAGACGTTGAACTACTGTGCATGTTGGCTCCGCTACAAGTAATTTATGCCCTAAAAAGCAAAGGCAACACACCTTAAACTTTTTCAAGTTTGATAAATTCAATAAGGGTTGGGCAGTCATGACGTCATTCAAAATGACTTGGGATTAAAGGGAAAATGTGTAAAATTTATACACAGGTTAAAAAGTGATCAAAACTAAAAGATGTGCGAATAATAAAGATGAAAATTTTGGATGTCAAATTTTGTACATAAATTTTTTGAAAAATGTAACATAAGATATTCATTTCATTGAGAAATAAATTTTATAAATTTTTATTGTGTATAAAAATGCAATAAAATATAGGATTGATGTTAACCAAATGTAAAAAACTGGCTGCAAAAACACCATGAAATCTAACTTAATTACACGTTCTGGACACGATAAACTCGTGGCAGAGTTACAGCATTTGTGGCATGAAGAACGCCCTGAAATCACCAAAAAAGTAAACTGGGCGGCAAGCCTCGGCGATCGCTCTGAAAACGCAGATTACCAATATAACAAACAGCTTTTGCGTAAAATTGACCGTCGGGTACGTTATTTGGGCAAGCGTTTAGAAGAGCTGCGTATTGTCGATTTTGCACCAGAACAAGAGGGTAAAGTATATTTTGGCGCATGGGTCGAAATTGAAAATGAACAAGGCGAGCAAAAGACCTTGAGAATTGTGGGCGTGGATGAAATTTATGATCATCATCCACAACATATTTCGATTGATTCACCTATGGCTAGAGCTTTGTTGTCTAAACAGGTAGATGATGAGGTGGAAGTGCAGACGCCGTTAGGCAAAAAGAGCTGGTTTATTAATTCGATACGCTATGAAAAGCCTGAAATTGCAGAAAATGACTGATTTTTGATTTTATTTTGAACATTTGGATCATAATTTTTAGAAAATATTTGCCAAGCTGAATTTTTCTTTATATGATAGCCGCCATTGGAAGCGTGGCAGAGCGGTTTAATGCACCGGTCTTGAAAACCGACGAGGGTGTGAGTCCTCCGTGAGTTCGAATCTCACCGCTTCCGCCAAATATCAATGACTTAGCCCTGACATACTCAGGGCTTTGTTGTATTTGGGGTTTATGCAAGGTAAGCCTGTAGTAAGCAAAAAAATAAAACCACATAGCCTTATTGAAATTAAAAATTTTAGCTCTATTAAACTTTAAATATTAGTAAAAAGTTTTGGAATAATGAGCTTAGAATCAGAACAACAAGATTATGAACAAAGATTAAGGTATAGACTTAAAATTCTTTCAGAACAGTTAAAAGCCGATAAAGTAAAAATCGCTTCACACCTAGCTGAAGGTTTCGAAGAGAGTTTTCGAAATATCAAATATGATGAAAGTGGCGAGATCATTTTAGAGTCTGTTGATGGGCGAATTCGTTCAATGGCTTTGGCTATAGAACATTTCGACACAAGGGAAAAATTAAAAAAAGAAATTTCTTTAGTTGAAATTCAAAAATTATATTTTGACCTGATAGAGCATAATTTTGATTTTATCTATCAACAAATGCTTAAGGCGAACTCTACGCCTCACCATATTGCGGAATTTTTATCAACAAAAGCCGATTTTGTTGACAATATGTTTGAACAAATTCCTGGTTTTATGGATGCAATTATATCATTTTGGAAACAAGTAGGTGATATAGGTTATTGGCATTTAGAAGACAATCACTCAAATCTTACTGGTGTATATGGAGGAGATTTATTTCCTACCCACGATGAAAATATTGCTTCAAAATGTGGTATTTACACGGACACAATTGTTCTACCAGATCCTTATGTACGATCACAGCATATATTTGAATTTTATCCAAAAGAGAAAGCTGTCTTTTTCTTAATAAAGCATGCTATGAATATTCTCAAATATAAAAATTTAGCATGTGTTGAAGATGGAATGCCAGTGGTTGTAATACTCCCTGATTTATCAAATTTGGAAGAGGGTGGTAAAGATTTTATCTATAACTTTTCCCAAAATGATGCATTAATTCATGGTAGTAAATTATTCGGTCAAAATTTTGAGAGTATTGAGGAATTTAATGAGTTTTGTTTAAGCCTTAATACTGTAGAAAAAACAATTCGAGCAATTAAAGATAAGAATAGGGTCTTATTTGATACAAATTGGAAAGGTTCTTTAGAGGAACAAATAAATAGGGCTTTAAATGGAGATGAGCTAAAAGCTCTTAATAGAACAGAGCCAGGTTTGTTACTCAAAATGCAAGCTGTTGGCAGAATGTCGGTGAGTAATGAATTATTACTCAAAGCACGACAGCTTTCAGGAACCCCAATTATTGAAGCTGAAACATCGTGGCAATATTTTAACTGGAAATTAGAATATGATGCCGATAAGGCTCAAGAATATTACGGTTCTGAAAATTTGCACATAATGAAAGGACTAACAGATTTATCTCAAACGGATTTACCTTGGTTAGGCAATATTCCTCCAGAATCATTGTTGGAGCTTAGAAAGCAAGGAGCTTTAGAAGAAATCCGCAATATTTTAGGAAATAATATCAAGGAATTAGTAGAAACTAATCCTACTAATTGTTTTAGAACTAGAGATCAAATATTAGAAAATATTGAGCAAAGTTTTGATAAACATCGTAAAAAACTTGATGAGTTGAAAGCTAAAAATTGGAAATTTGCTGGATTCGATATTGGATCTTGGATTGTTTCTGGAGGAATAGAAATAGGGGCAGCTTTAACTGGAACACCTACATGGGGATTAGCAGTATTAGCAGCTGATCAATTACTTGATGCTCCTAAATTGAGAGAAATACCTGAAAGATTTCGTGATTTGGTTGATCAGAATAAACAAGTTAAGCAATCTCCAGTTGGAATGCTTTTCAAGGTAAGTAAAAAGTTGATTAATTAATTCCTAGTATCGTCAACTAATTGTTGTTGATGTAATACAGCAATCGCTTCCCATTCATCATAAGACAAAATAGGCGGAAAAGCGGCTACTAACAACTAAATAGTAGTCGCTTTGTTCTTTCTATGGGTTTCGTTTAGCTGAATACCTTTCCCATAGAGGTGAGAAAACACCTTTAACAGTCAAATTACTCAACAAATTTAGATTAAGTAACGAACTGTCCCATTAAACAAAAAACCAGTGAATTTTACAATTCACTGGCTTTTGAAATGACATTATATAGCGCATGGGCAGATGAACCACCCATGCAGCGCAATGCACTTAATTAATCGAATCATCCAAGTTTGGAGCTAACCAACGCTTCGCTTCATCTAAACTCCAGCCTTTACGCTGTGCATAATCTTCAAGCTGATCTAACGAGATTTTACCCGCGTTAAAGTACTCAGAAGCAGGGTTGGCATAGTAGAAGCCGCTCACAGATGAAGGCGGCCACATTGCAAAGCTGCTCGTAAGCTGTGTGCCAATCTTTTCAGTCGAACCTAACCAGTTAAACAGTGTGGCTTTTTCAGAGTGCTCAGGGCACGCAGGATAGCCCGGTGCAGGACGAATCCCTACATATTTCTCTTTAATCAGCTCTTCATTGCTTAGCTGCTCATTCGGCTGATAGCCCCAGAATTCTTTACGAATACGCTCATGCAAATGCTCTGCAAATGCTTCTGCAAAACGGTCACCCAAAGACTGCACCAAAATGGCAGAATAGTCATCGCCTTTGGCTTTAAACTCATTGGCCATTTCTTCCGCACCAAAAATCGACACGGTAAAGCCGCCCAAGTAATCTTGCCCTTGCTCTGTAGTTGCGACAAAGTCTGCCAAAGACAAGTTTGGTTTACCTGTGACTTTGTCTGACTGTTGACGAATATGATGGAAGGTATGCGTTACTTGATTACGTGCTGCATCATATACTTGTACTGAATCTGCCGCAGAACGGTTGGCAGGGTAAATCCCAAAGACTGCACGTGCATCAAAGCGATTATTTGCAATAATATCTTTGAGCATGGCTTGCGCTTGGTTATATAAGTCGGTTGCAGCTTCGCCCACCACTTCATCTTCCAGAATTTTCGGGAATTTGCCCGCCAAACTCCAAGAAATAAAGAATGGTGTCCAGTCAAAGTATGGCAACAAGGTTTCAAGCGGGTAATTGGTCAGCACTTGTGTACCAATTAATTTTGGTACTGCAGGCGTGTAGTTGTCCCAATCAATTTTTAAACCATTGTCGATGGCTTCTGCATACGACAATTTCGCAGCTTTTGGTTGCTTATTGGCAATACGTTCACGAATTTTAGCGTATTCCGCACGATGCTCTGCAACAAAAGCAGGTTTCATTTCAGGGGAGAGTAAGGTTGTCGCAACACCAACGGCACGCGAAGCATCGGCAACATAAATCACTGCATCATTTGAGAACTGTGGATCAATTTTAACTGCAGTATGTGCTTTAGATGTGGTTGCGCCACCAATCAACAATGGAATGTTAAAGCCTTTACGCTGCATTTCTTTGGCAACAAAAACCATTTCATCTAAAGATGGGGTAATCAGACCAGACAAGCCAATGATATCGACTTTTTCGTCAATGGCAGTTTGCAGGATTTTTTCTGCAGGTACCATCACGCCTAAATCGACAATATCGTATCCATTACAGCCCAAGACTACGCCCACAATATTTTTACCAATGTCGTGAACGTCGCCTTTTACCGTTGCCATCAAAACTTTACCTTTAGACTGACCTTCGGTTTTTTCAGCTTCGATGTACGGGTTGAGCCATGCAACGGCTTGTTTCATCACACGTGCAGATTTCACCACTTGTGGCAGGAACATTTTACCTGCACCAAACAAGTCACCGACCACGTTCATGCCATCCATCAACGGGCCTTCAATCACATCTAATGGACGTTTGGCTTTCAGGCGCGCTTCTTCGGTGTCTTCATTAATAAAGGTGGTGATGCCTTTAACTAAAGCGTACTCAAGACGTTTTTCGACAGATTCACTACGCCATTCTAAGTTTTCTTCGGCTTTTTGTGCGCCTGATTGACCACGATATTTTTCTGCCACTTCTAGCAGTTTTTCTGTGGCATCCTGACCGCTTTCACCTTGGTTCTGGTTCAGAATAACGGCTTCAACTGCTTCTTTCAGTTCTTTCGGGATGTCATCGTAAATTGCCAACTGACCTGCGTTGACAATCCCCATGGTCATGCCTTGCTGAATAGCGTGATATAGGAATACCGCGTGAATGGCTTCACGTACAGGTTCGTTACCACGGAATGAGAAAGATACGTTCGATACACCGCCTGAAATCATGGCATGCGGCAGGTTTTCTTTAATCCAGCCTGTGGCTTCAATAAAATCGACTGCGTAGTTGTTGTGTTCTTCAATACCTGTCGCAACTGCAAACACGTTCGGGTCAAAAATAATGTCTTCGGCAGGGAAGCCAACATCATTGACCAAAACATCATAAGAGCGTTTACAAATTTCGCGTTTACGTGCTGCAGTATCGGCTTGTCCGACTTCGTCAAAGGCCATAACAATGACAGCTGCGCCGTATTGGCGGCAGAGGCGGGCTTTTTCGACAAACTCGTCATAACCTTCTTTTAGGGAAATAGAGTTGACAACGGCTTTACCTTGTACGCATTTTAAGCCTGCTTCAATGATTTCCCATTTAGAGGAGTCAATCATGATAGGTACGCGAGAAATATCAGGCTCAGATGCCACCAAGTTCAGGAAGTGCACCATTGCACCCTCTGAATCGAGCATGCCTTCATCCATGTTGATGTCGATGATTTGTGCACCGCTTTCTACCTGTTGACGTGCAACATCTAAGGCTTCGGCAAAGTTTTCTTCACGAATTAAACGCAGGAATTTTTTAGAACCTGTGACGTTGGTACGTTCGCCCACGTTTACAAATAAAGAGTCATCATAAATGTTAAATGGTTCTAAACCACTTAAACGGCATGCAGGTTTAATCTCTGGAATTTTACGCGGTGGAATGTCTTTTACCGCATTGTAAATCGCGCGGATATGATCAGGCGTTGTACCACAGCAACCGCCTGTAATATTGATCAAGCCGCTTTCAGCAAATTCTTTGAGGAAAGCTGCGGTTTCTTCAGGCGTTTCATCATAACCACCAAATGCGTTGGGTAAGCCCGCGTTCGGGTGTGCAGAAACAAACACATCGGCAACGTCTGAAACGGTTTTAACGTGTGGACGCATGGCATCTGCGCCCAAAGCACAGTTAAAACCAATTGAAAGTAAATCGCCATGACGTACCGAGTTCCAGAAAGCTTCTGCAGTTTGACCCGTTAAGGTACGTCCTGAAGCATCGGTAATGGTACCTGAAATCATCAACGGCAATTCACGCCCGAGCTGTTTAAACACTTCTTTGACCGCAAAAATCGCAGCTTTACAGTTTAAGGTGTCAAATACAGTTTCAATGAGCAGGATATCTGCACCACCTTCAATTAAGGCATGCGCAGCTTCAATATAGTTTTCTTTGAGTGCATCAAAGCTAATGTTACGAAATGCAGGGTCGTTTACATTTGGTGAAATTGAACAGGTACGCGATGTTGGCCCAAGTACACCTGCCACAAAACGTGGTTTGTCTGGTGTTGAATATTTTTCACAGGCAGCTTTGGCTAAACGCGCTGCTTCGCGGTTAATTTCTGGAACCAAATCTTCCATGTGATAGTCAGACATAGAAACGCGTGTGCCGTTAAAGCTGTTGGTTTCAATAATGTCTGCACCCGCATCTAAGTAGGCTTCGTGAATACCCTGAATAATGTGCGGTTGGGTCAGTACCAATAAATCATTGTTGCCTTTGAGGTCATGTGCCCAATCTGCAAAACGCTCACCACGATAATCGGCTTCTTCCAATTGATGGCGTTGAATCATAGTACCCATAGCACCATCGATAATTAAAATTCTTTGGGCAAGAAGCGCTTTCAGGGTGGTAAGCGTGGACATAAAAAACCCTTTATGACTGAATCCGAAATGAGCGCTATTTTAGCAGAGTTCGCACGGCTTTCGTGCACTTGAAGCGACCAGAGAGAGTGGAAGTCGTAAAAATAGTGCATAAAGCAGTATTTTTAGGATTTTGCTGTAGCTTTTGAACCTAAATAAAAGTTGTGATGAGGAACATTCTAATTTTGATTTTACTTTGATGCATCATCGCTTTGTCATATTGCTCAGGCAAAATTGGCTCAGGGTAAATTTTGTCTGAAATTTTAGGCAAATATGACAAAGGTGTAACAATCTAAATTTGAGAGAATGGCATAAGAAAAGTAGGTTTATTTATTCTAAGTGTTTAAATTTAAATGTTAATTCTAATTTTATGCACAAAAAAAACAGCTTAAAGTGTGAAAATAAAGTATGAAAGTTGCTTTATATAGCAGCTCTTTGTCATATAATTGTCACAATTTAATTGAACAATAAGGGGATTTTAAATCCTCTTTTCTGCTTGCATGAATTCTAATCCAACTCCTGTAGATTCAGCACACAAGTCGACCACTAAATCGACCAATGTTCATGTGCCTACACCGAAATTTTTTATGCCGGTGTTTTTAACGATCATCGTTTCTACCCTTATTTATATTGGTTTCCAATTGTCTGCGGACTTATCCCACGTGCCTGCGTTAAGCATGTACTCGGTGATTTTATTGGCAACCGCTTTATTCATTGCTTTAGGCTTTGAATTTGTGAATGGTTTCCATGACACAGCCAACGCTGTAGCAACAGTTATTTATACCAATGCCTTATCTGCACCTGTGGCAGTAATGTGGGCAGGTTTCTGTAACTTCCTTGGGGTTATGGTGGCCAGTGGGGCAGTTGCCTACGGTATTATCGCCTTGCTTCCAGTCGAGCTGATTATGAATGTCGGTTCGGGTGCTGGTTTTGCCATGGTGTTTGCCATGCTGATTGCTGCAATTGTTTGGAACTTAGGAACGTGGTTTTTCGGTATTCCTGCTTCAAGTTCGCACACTTTAATCGGTTCGATTTTAGGTGTGGGGATTATGAACTACTTGCTCAATTCAGGTGCAGGCGCTAGTGGCGTAGATATGGAACAAGTGATGAAAGTCGGTAAGGCTTTATTGTTCTCGCCATTAATTGGTTTTGCCTTTGCTGCGATTTTGTTCTTCTTGGTGAAAAAAATCTTCAAGAAACAAATGGAATTGTTCCAGCCACCTGAAGGCAATAAACCACCACCACCACTGATTCGTGCCATTCTTATTTTTACCTGTACAGGGGTAAGTTTTGCGCATGGTTCAAACGATGGTCAAAAGGGCATGGGTTTAATCATGTTGATTTTGATCGGGATTGTGCCGTTGGCGTACTCGTTAAATAAAGAGTTAGACCAAAACCACATTCAATCGTTCCAACAGCTTTCAACGCAAACAGCTGATGTGATTTATGCACAACATGTCGATATGCCAGATGAAAAAGCACGTCAGGTCATCACTAGCTATATTCAGACCAAAGAAATTACCCCTGAAGTCGTGCCTGCTTTGGCAAGCTTAACTGACCATTTGGGTGAGCGTGTGGGTCAATATGGCAACTTGAAAGATGTGCCTGAAGCTGAAGTAGCAGAAATGCGTAATGATATGTATTTAAGCACGACTTCATTCAAGCGTTTAGACAAAGCCAATGCCTTGCCTGAAATGTCGGAAGAACAGAAAAAAGTGGTTAAAAGCTACCGCAGCCATTTAGATTCATTCTTACAATACATTCCAACTTGGGTCAAAGTTGCCGTTGCCTTAGCACTAGGCTTGGGTACGATGGTCGGCTGGAAACGTATTGTAGTCACTGTGGGTGAGCGCATTGGTAAGCAACACATGACTTATGGTCAGGGGATGTCTGCCGAGCTTGTTGCAATGTCTACCATTGCTGCTGCAGATGGTTTGGGTATGCCAGTTTCGACAACACACGTATTGAACAGTGCGGTGGCAGGTACTATGGTGGCAAATAAATCAGGTCTGAATTTCCAGATGGTTCGTACCATTCTTTCTGCATGGATTTTCACGCTACCTGCAACGATTTGTTTATCGGGTAGTTTGTTCTGGTTATTCCTAAAAGTGTTTAACTAATATCAAACATTCGAGTGATTATAAAAAGCGCTGTAACGATACAGCGCTTTTTTGTGCTTACAGATCAATCAAATGAAATATCTGCAGGCAAGTTATTAAAGTGAGATCTCTGCTTTACTTTTTAAACTTAGCGATGACTTTGTCTAGCGGTAATTTATCTGCAGCAAAACCATATAGCGCAGCAAAAGGCAGTGCAGTACGGGCTAAATATGCCACACGCCACAATCCGCCGTGGTTAGCACCTTCCATCATCAATTGAAGAGGATGTTCGAGTTGCACAGCAGGGTTAGCCGCTGAAGCTGGATTACGCAAGTCATGAATCCACAATGCCGCCATAATCGCATTGGTGGTTTCAGGGCTAAATGCTTCAACATCAAACAAACTTGCGCCACTAAATGCTGCTTTGAGTAATGGATTTTTGGTCACAGAGTGTGTGGTGGTCGAAGGTGCAATATTGATGCTGACATGCTGTCCTTGATGACGCGCTAAAATTGCACGCCATTGCTGGATGCGTTTTGCTAAAGCATAGTTTGGCCCTTGTTCAACCACCAAACAGTCGGCAATACCATAATGTTGACCATTGTCTGAAGCAATTAAATTATGCAGATTCTTTTGGAAGAAATGACTGCGTGAAATGGTTTCAATACTTTTGGTAAGTAGCTTTTGCCCTTGCGAACGCTGCTGAAACTTCTCTGCCGATGCGCTAATCACTTCTTCAGGAACGGCATAAACATCGGTTGGGGTACACATAAACATAAGGCTGCTATCAGCTTTGTGTTCGCTGACATATTGCATAATCGCATCCATTGCCATCGCAACACGCACGTGTTTTTCACCATCTAAATAGGCAATGGCTGCTAAATCTAGCGTTTGAGGTTTTTGAGCTAACCATTGTGCAATTTCTGGGGTTTGCGTTAGCAGATTTACACCCAATTGTTCTGTTAAAACGTCAAGTGGGGTATCTGCCGCGAGTTGTGTTGTACTGGGTGCGTATAAGGTGGCATTGCCTTGTTGCACAGTGCTTAAAATTTTATTCCACACACGGCTATTTGGTAAATCGACTGCAATAATATTGGCTTTCCATTTGGCTAACCATGTGAGTGGCCCTGCTTCTGAAGCTGCGCCAAATAGCACCATGTTACGGTCAGACAAATCAAACCATTCAGGATGCGCCACCGCTGCATTTAACGCTTCGGCATGACTTGGTTCAATAATGCCTGCTGCTAGCCAAATTGCAACTTGATCTAGCAGAGCTTGACCTTGTAACTTTTGCCCACGATACGGCACATACCATTCAGGTGCTGCTTGGCTGCTGCCTTGTAATTTAAAGGTATGTAAAGTTTCAGTAGGCAAGTGCATGACATCTTTCAGCACATATTTTTGCTCATGACGATAAAACTCAAAACATTGATGGGCTTTTCTTAATCCATCTTCTGCAATTTGAATTGCGTTAGCTTGTTCACGAATACCATTGGTCACGAGGGCTTTAAAGTATTTTGGATAGTGTTTACGCCAGTTTTTTTCTGCCAAAGCATCGACTGAGCTTTGATGATCGACTGTGGCTAAGGCTTCGGCAATAATTTGTTTGCCCGTGCTTGAGGTGCTGGGTTTATGATTTTCTGGATGAATTGGAAACTGTAAGCCATCGTAAGAAGTGGACATGCAAAAACTCGCAAACTAAATTGAAATTAATATACAGATGTATACATTATCTATGCCAAGTTGCGATATGGGGTAGCAAAAACTACCAAAATTGAGTGAAATTTGAATAAAAAAACCTTCACGAAGTGTAAAGGTTTTTAATGTGAATGAAATGTTGTTGAGATTTAAAGGTTAGTGTTTAAATGTCTAGGTTCGAATCATAAATGAGTCTGATGCTGTATCAACAATGTTTTATTCACTCAGACCAACAGCTTAACAACGTCCTTTTTTCGCCTGACCTGGAGGACAAAAATCACCATCACCATGCGGATGTTGGTGTGGATAATAGCCTTTCGGGTAGATCGTGCGGTCAGGATCAATCACCACACTGCCTTCAGGGGTATGTACGGCACAGGCGCTTAATCCTAGACTGAGTAACAGGGCGCTTAGAAGTGCAAACTTTTTCATGGCTGACTCCTGATTGCTTGATAGTTTTAGTCTTTATATTCTTAGTATAAGTGCTTGTCGAGTAACTGCATGTTATTTGTTGTGTGCTTTATGCTGTATTGGATCATTCAGATGCTTTCATCAATCAAAAATACTTATCAGCAGTTCATAAAATGACGATTGAAAGTCGTTTTTCCCAATGAGAGAGGCTGAAGATGAGAGGCAATAAATGATGGTGTTAAGCGGATTTATGAAAGCAGTCTATTGACGGATTTGAAAATTCTTTAAAGTAGCAACGACTCAGTGGTAGATGTACCGAGTCGTTATAGTTTCAAAAGTTAAAACGGCAGTTGCGCCAGTTTATTCAGGAAGTGAGGCAAGATGCGTGGTTCAATTAAAATAGTCACAATCACACCATAGGCCGCACCCCATAAATGCGCACTGTGATTAATATTGGAATTGCCGCGTTTACCCGACCAAATGCTATACGCTACATACAGTATTGCAAAAATAATGGCAGGCACTGGAATAAAGAACACGAAAATCAACTTCCACGGCTCAAACAAAATATAGGCAAACAACACCGCAGATACAGCACCAGATGCGCCTAAGCTGGCCCAACGATGGTCATTTTTATGCTTTAAATAACTTGGAATAATCGCGGCGATTAAACCACCCAAATAGAATAAAACAAAGCCTAAATCATAGACGTATTGGCGATAAAAACTTTCAATAATGCTGCCAAAGAAAAACAGGGTAATCATATTGAACAGCAAATGCGCACCATCGGCATGCACAAAACCATGGGTAATGAAGCGGTCATATTGACCACGTTGCATAGCAGGCGGCCAAAAAATCAGACGATTCATTAATTCTTGTTTGGAAAACGCCAACATAGACACAATGACCGTAATAATGATAATGGTCACGGTATGATTAAAAGGTAAATCGAGCATAAACGCCTATTCTTTTACTTGAATTCTGCTGTAATAATGCATCAAAACTGAGTTTGAGTCGAACTTTAGGAATAAATCCGACAATTTTGGTTGATTTTTTTTTATTCCCCCGCATCTTCAGTTAAAATAGCCACTTCAGCTTGAGGAAATTATTGTTATGTCGACTGAGAACAGCAGCACAGCAGTTGTAGATGAAATTCCAAACTTATTGATTACGCCAACTGCTCAAGAGTATTTGAAGGATTTATTGGCAAAGCAAAATACACCGGGTATTGGTGTGCGTGTTTTTGTGGAAAATCCTGGTACACCGCGTGCTGAATGTTGCATGGCTTATAGTGCGCCCGATGAAGTTGTACCTACAGACTACAAACAGGAATATCCAGACTTTCCTGCATTTATTGATACGCCGTCTATTCCGTATTTATTGGATGCCGTAATTGACTACAACAAAGACCGTTTTGGTGGTCAATTGACTTTCCGTGCACCGAACTCAAAAGTGCCACGCGTAGGCCCAGATGCTTCGGTAGAAGAACGTATTACTTATGTTTTACAGTCTGAAATTAACCCGGGCTTAGCAGGGCATGGCGGTAATTGTGCTTTGGTAGAAGTTGTGGAAGATGAAGAACATGGTTTAACAGCAGTGTTGAAATTTGGTGGCGGTTGCCAAGGCTGTTCAGCAATTGATGTGACTTTAAAGCAAGGTGTTGAAACTACTTTGAAGCAGCATGTACCAGAATTAATGCGAGTTGTGGATCAAACCGACCATAGCCAGTCTGACGGTGCTTACTTTAAATAAGTTGCTGATTTGAAAATAAAATAACCTCCTAAAACAGGAGGTTATTTTTTTATCCGAAATTAGAATTTAATTTGGTTGATCGGTTGGAAGGTTTAAAATTTGTTGTGCTTTTTCAGAATAATAAAACTTTTCTAAATAGTGACGTGCACGTTGTCTTAAATATTGCTCTGCAATCATTTTTTGAATAATTGGATACAGTAGGTTTTGCAATTGCTGCTGCACCAAAGCTTCATCAATATTCAAATCACGTAATAACAAGTCAAAAGGGCGAGCCTGATTGCGGACATACCATGCATAAACGCCGTCATGTACTTGTTGTTTTAAGTAATCACTTTGACGCAAATGATCCCAGATTTCATGCCCAAGATTCACGGTTTGGGGGAGGTCTTGAATCTCGATATAATTTTTTAAGGTCGAAAGTGGTAAATCTTTAATTTTATGCCATAAATTTGCCTGAAAATGATACAGCTTTTCATCATCAAAATGCTGATTAAGCACTGACTCACTCATTTGTGTCAGTTTTTGCACATTTTTTTGCAAATAATGCTGAATAGCATGATCCAAATTGGTATCGGTCACACTTTCTAAAACAGATTTACCCATTTTCATAAAGCGCGAAACACCAGGAACATTTTTGGCAATTACAGAGTTATCCAAATAGTCCTGAATTGAGTGCTGAATGAGTTGGGTAATCATGGCGGCAAAGGCAGGATTATTTACCACAGTTTTAATTAGGCGTTGGCGATGCCCACTTTTACTGGCAACGTATTGGGCAATTTTATCTATGGTCAAAACTGGGATGACATCGGAAATTTTACTGTTGTCATTCGCAGGGTGTACCAAGGCAAAGCGGATATGCTCTGCAATTTGTTCAATTAAAAATGAGCTAGCTGGGGTATTTAAAATTTGTTGTTGAATAAGTGCGTAAATTGCTTCCGAGCGCCATAAGTCCTGTAATGTTTGTTTGCGGAACCATTGGTAAAATTGCACAAATTCCATTTGCACAGTTTCGGCTTGAGCAAATTCCTGATCCAAAAAATCTAGGTGAGCATCAATCAGTTGCTCAATCATCGAATGTTTTTGCATGATGGTTGATATAATAGTTAATTTAAAGGAATCAGTTTATCAGCAAGTGGGTTTTTTAGGTTCTGAGTTTTAGCCAGAAACGGCAAATAATATTGTGCGACTTGTTTTTCAGCTTCCAATAACGGCATGTGTCCAACATTATTAAGAATCACAGGTGTTTCGGCGCGTTTGAGTAAAGATTGTAATTCCTTCGCCACTTCAACATTAATAATGCGATCTTGCTTACCCCATAAAATCAGGGTCGGTGCTTCAATTGATCCTGCTAAACGTGCAAATGAGTCTGGAGTATAAATACGGTTGAGTTTGACAATTTGCTCAATTGCTTTACGGGTTTGTTCTGAGCGAGAAATCAGGACTTCTTCTTGCGCATGTTGAATTTGTGAGGTCATGGCAGGCGGGCTTTGCATGATTTGTTTGGCGACGTCGGCTAAATCGCCATGTTTGCTCACAATTAAGTCATTTAAAGATAATGGATTTTTGGTGTAAGGCGTATTAGCAAGTTTATAAATGCCTGCACTATTGAGTAAAAATAAACTTTGCGTATCAAAAGGATATTGCGAGGCATACACGGTTGCAATTGAGCCGCCTAAAGAATGTCCTGCCACGTGTAAGTTTTCTTCACAGTCAATTGCTTCAATAAATTGACGCAGTTGTGAAGTTACATTCGGAACTGAATTATCAAAATTGCTTGGAGTTTTGGTGTCACCGCTATTGGGTAAATCTGGAATAATCACATGATAATGTGGGGTTAAAAATTGCGCGACACGGTTCCAATTATCACGTGTGCCTGCCAAACCATGAATCAATAAAATTGTGGGTTTGCTGTGCGAGCCACCTTCGTTATAGCTCCAGACGACATCTCCAACACGAATGCTTTTAGAGCTTAGTCCTGCTTGTTTGCGCTGTTGCTGAAAATGATTTTGTAATAGTTTAAGTTCAGTTGCGTTGCTGTTACTGGCGTTATTGTTTTTTGTGAAGGTATATGGATTGGGCGCAGCGCTTTGCACAAGGCAAGATGTACTTAGTCCCAAAGCCAATAAAGTCGTATGTAGATAACGTGATCGAATAAATTTCATCATGAAAACGTCTTCCCCTGACGAACCCAAAACAGGCTCCAATAATGATAGGCACTAGCTCTTAGGTCTAATTGCACAAGTGTATTCTGTCTATTGTAGGCGTTTAAAAATGAAAGTCATCCCTTGCTTTTTGATCAAAGCTTTGAAATTGGTAGAAAATGTGATACATCTCAAGAAAAATGGAAAAAATTTATAACAAAAATCTTGAAATAAAAAAGCATAAGCTAATTTTTTTGCAAGTGACATTCACCCAGTCTGGCTTTAGAATATTGCAACTTCAAAGATCGGTGGTAAATCAAGAATGCTAACAGCTCAAGAAGCTTTAGAACGTCTTAAACAAGGAAACCAACGTTTTGTTTCTGGTGACACCAAACATCCTAAACAATTGTCGCACCAGCAGCGTGCAGAAATGGCAGAAGACCAAAATCCATTTGCGATTGTTTTAGGTTGTTCAGACTCACGTGTACCAGCAGAAATGGTATTTGACCAAGGACTGGGTGATCTTTTTGTAATTCGTGTTGCGGGCAACGTGGTTGCGCCATCACAAGTGGGTAGCGTTGAGTTCGCAGCAGAGCGCTATGACTGTGCGGTTGTCGTGGTTTTAGGACACAGCCATTGTGGTGCGATTCAAGCCACAATTGATACTTTAATGTGCCCAGATTGTCCACCATCGGCAAATTTAATGTCGATTGTAAACCGTGTTCGTCCTTCAGTTGAAACCTTAATGCAGACTGAACTGAAAAATGACTTGGCGAAATTATCTAAGCATGCTGTACGTTCAAATGTGTTCGCATCGGTGAATCAATTGCGTCATGGTTCAGCAGTTTTAGAAAATTTGATTGAACAAGGTCAGCTCAAAGTAGTGGGTGCAGAATACTCGCTCGAAACAGGTGAAGTGGTATTTTTTGATTTTTAATTAAAACATCACAGTAAACAGATTTTCTCAAAGGCGCTTACAAAGCGCCTTTGATATATGGATAAGCATTATTTAGCAAAATAGGCTGAGCTTTGGCATTTGGATGAATTAAATCTTTTTGCATCAATTGCTTATTGCCCGCAATACCTTCCATAAAAAATGGCAGTAATTTGACTTTATATTGCTGACTCACCACTTTATAGTTATTTTCAAATGCTTTGCTATACGCCGAGCCGTAATTTGGCGGCATTTTCATCCCAAAAATCACCACTTTCGCTTTGGCTTTTTGGCTATTCTGAATTAAGTTCGCTAAATTTTTTTGAATCATTTGTGGCGGTTGTCCACGCAAGCCATCATTTCCGCCTAACTCAATGACTACAACGTCTGGACGATGGGTCTGCAGCAATTTAGGCAGACGCGCCAAAGCACCACTGGTGGTTTCGCCACTGACACTTGCATTGACCACTTTATGCTGTTTCGGATACTGTTGTTCTAAACGTTTTTGCAATAAGTGAACCCAACCTTGTTGTGGTTGTATGCCGTAACCTGCACTTAAGCTGTCACCTACAATCATAATGGTTTTTGCAGATACCACGAATGGGCTGAAACATAGTCCGAGCAGCAACACACGCGGGAAGACACGACTAGTTAGATTGCGATTTTGCATAATGGGAAACGTATGACTCAAAACACTAAAGAATCTAATATCATGCCACAAACGATTATTTCTGCCCAAAATTTGACACAAAAGATACAACTTGCACAAAAACAATTGACCATTTTTGAGAATTTAAACTTCGATATTCAGGAAGGTGAACAAGTGGCCATTACAGGTCGTTCGGGTTCAGGAAAATCGACCTTATTGGGTATTTTGGCAACATTAGATCAGGCCAGCAGTGGAAAATTGGTGGTATGTGGTGAGTCAATTGCAGAATTAAACGAAGAACAACGTGCAGAAGTTCGTTTAAAGCATATTGGTTTTGTGTTCCAGTCATTTCAGTTATTGCCGCATTTGACGGCACTGGAAAATGTGATGTTGCCACTACGTTTGCAGGAAAAATTTAAATATGCAGAGGCAGAACAAAAAGCCCTCAACTTGCTGAAACGTGTGGGTTTAGAACGACAAGCACAGCAAACGCCGAAAGTGCTTTCGGGAGGTGAGCAACAACGTGTCGCCATTGCACGCGCTTTAATTCGTGAACCTAAAATTATTTTTGCCGATGAACCGACAGGAAACTTGGATGGGGAAACTGCAACTGAAATTGAGCAATTGTTATTTGAATTGAACCGCGAGTTGGGCACAACCTTGGTGTTGGTCACGCACGACCCGAAACTGGCGGCACAATGTCAGCGTCACTATGCCTTAATTGATGGGCAATTGGTTGAGCAATTTGCAGCTAAGCCAACTGCTGCCATAACAGGAGGATGAAATGAACGCATTATTTCATCCGCTGTTAAAGCAGAGTTTTAAAAGCAGTGGTGTATATTTACTGATTATTGCGCTGACTTTAGCGATTAGTGCGACCACGGCCTTAAAGTTTAGCAATGAACAAATTCAAAATGCGGTAGCGTTGCAAGCGGCAGAAATGTTGGCGGGTGATTTAGTCCTGAGTGACAATGAGCCCATTGCGCAAGACTGGCAGGATCAGGCGACTGCACATCAGTTACAACAGTCGCATGTGACTGTATTTAGTTCGATGGCACATACTCAAGCGCAATTTGTGATGGTGAATGTCAAAGCGATTGAGCACAATTTTCCGTTACGTGGTGAATTGAGGGTGAGTCCTGCAGCGGACAAGATTCAATCTGGTGAAATTTGGCTCAGCCAACGTGCCATGGATTTGCTTCATGTTAAACTTGGTGAAACGGTGAATATTGCCGATGCAGCATTTACCGTGACTGCCAAAATTGAACATGATTCTAATCAGGAACTCGGTTTTTCAGGTTTTTCGCCGACAGTAATTATTTCACAGGCCGATGTGGCACGTACCCACGCGATTCAAGTGGGTAGCCGCATAGATTACCGTTTGTTGTTGGCAGGCAGCGCCAAAGATACACAAAATTTTGAGCAGTATTTTAAAACACATACACAACAGCCTGCACAGGCACAGCAAACGGCCAGCCCTGAACAAAACTTTGAAGAACAAAGTAGTTTAAGACTACGCAATGCCAGTGAAGGCAATACTCGCTTAATGCGCCCAATTGCCAATTTAGACACCTTTTTACAGTTAGCGAATATCCTGACCATTTTATTGTGTGGGATTGCGATTGGTTTGACCAGTCAGCGCTATGTGCAACAAAATCAGGATCATATCGCCTTATTACGTTGTATTGGTGCAAGTAAACGACAAATTTTAGCCGCTTATTTGGCTTTGCTTGCTTTGGTCTTAATTGTCGCTATGGGCATTGGCAGTATTTTGGGCGTGACGTTGGGCTATGCTTTGTTGCAAATCATGCTGCAACTGATTCCGCACCTGGAAATTCAATTTTCAGCCATGGCAATGTTGCTTGGGCCATTGCCAATCGCCATGCTCACCAGTGCTGTGGTGTTGTTGGGTTTTGTGCTGCCTAATTTATTGCAATTGCTGAATACCGCACCGATTCGCGTGATTCGCCAACAAGACAAAAGCATGCGCGCTTGGTGGTGGATGTTGCTTACAGGGACGCTAAGTCTAATCGTATTTTGTGTGGTCTTGACCGAAAGTTTAGTGCTTAGTACATGGGTGATTGGTGCGATTATTGCGCTGTGCGTATTGCTGTATGGAGTGGTGTGGAGTTTATTAAAATTATTGCGTCATTCTAAAGGCAGACTCGCAGCGTATATTCGTGCGCCTGCTGTCACGGCATTTCAAATTACTGCATTGGCTTTAGGATTAAGTTTAATTACGGTACTTGCAGTGTTGCGTACCGACCTGCTAGATCGTTGGCAGCAGCAATTGCCCGAAGGAACACCCAATCAGTTTGTTTACGGCTTGCCACCGTTTGATATGCCTGAGTTTCAACAACAATTAACGCAGCAGCAGTGGCACAGCACGCCACTTTATTCAAATATACGCGGGCGTTTGGTCGCCAAAAATGATCAACCTTTTGCCGACGCCTTAATTCAGCAAAGCAATACGTTAAGACGCGAACTCAACCTGACACAGTCTGACCGTTATCCTGCCGATAATATCATTGTAAATGGGCAAGCCAATTTCAGTGCAGTGGGACAAGTGTCAGTAGAAGCAGATACGGCTGCCGAGTTGGGCATTCAAATTGGTGATCGACTCAGTTTTAGTTTGCCTGAAGGCATACTTGAAGCCGAAGTGATTAATCTGCGTACGGTGGAGTGGGAAAGCTTTAGTCCAAATTTTTTCTTTATTTTTTCACCGCACACTATGGATGAAAATGCAGGCAGTTATTTGGGCAGTTTCTATGTGCCTGAAGCAGATAAACCGAAACTAATTCAATTGATTCAGCAATTTGCCAACACAGTGTTTATTGATGTCAGCCTAATTTTGGATGAAATTAAACGCATTGTGAATGTGTTGGTGCAGATCATCACCATTTTAGCCATTTTGGTGAGTGTGTCTGGGCTGTTGGTATTAATCGCGTGTTTAAACTTGCTGATGGATGAGCGCAAACGCGAAGTCGCATTACTGCGTTCTTTTGGTAGTTCTAAACAAAAACTCAAACGTATGTTGAGTCTGGAAATCGGTTTTATGGGCTTTATAGCGGGAATAGTGGCGTGTTTATTTGCCGAAGTCATTAGTGCTGTTGCCAGTTACCGCATGGATTTAATGCTGCAACCACATTGGGAAATCTGGCTGATTTTGCCTGTATTTATGACCGTGCTGTGTGCCTTGATTGGACGTTATCGTTTAAGTTATTTATGCGATATTCCGCCACTGCAAAGTTTAAGGGAGATGAATCAGTCCTGATTCATCTCTAGTTGATGTTGTTTTACTTGCTGTAAAGGTTGATTGTTCAACCCAGACTGCGTTGCATCATGCTAAGCAGTTCTTGCCAAAGGGGTTGAATTGGAGCAAGCAGTTTATGGCAATACCAGTAAAATGCAGCACAACCCAATGGTGCAAGGAGCATCGCAAAACTGTTCACTAAGTTACTGTGTTTGCTGCGTTGTCCAAGGTACCAAATGATTGTCATGGCTGCGCCCATGAGCATGCCGCCAATATGTGCAGCATTATTAATGCCACTGATCATAAAGCCCATACCTAAGTTCAGTGCCATTACCATCACTAAGGTTTTACCATCCAAGAGAAATTTTTGGCGCGGTAATTGGGGCAATAACGCCAATACCGTCAGTGCAGCTCCAAGTCCCATCACTGCACCCGATGCACCTGCACCCACGCTAGGTAACAGCTTTGGATTAGCGACACCTTGTTCGAGCAGGGTATAGCTGTCTTGAATGCTGACATAGCCACTAAGCAGGCTACCCATCAAACCTGCGCAAACATATAACACTATAAAATAGACACGCCCAAACAACTGTTCACTGACGCTGCCAAAAATATACAAGGCCCACATATTTAACATTAAATGTACTAAACCGAAATGAAAAAACATGCTGCTGAACAGGCGAATGGGTTCCGCCAAAAAGGTTAAAGGTGCATAATCAGCACCCCAGCGTATTGCATCTTGCGGGCTAGGATTGCTAATGTTCATGCCGTTGAGCACTTGCCATGCAAACAAAGCCACGTTTATTGCAATCAGGGCTGCGGTAATCCACCACAGGTGAATTTCAACTTTATTGTTGCGCAGGTTTGGGGGATGTTGGGACATATATTTGAATATTGTGTCGTAGTGATCAATCTAAGCTTAACACGAAAAAATAACGCTTCAGGAGCCATGCACCAAGATGAAAGCTTTTTTTATACGAACTTTGTTAATTCTTGTCAGTGTGGTGCTTTTGGTTCAATTATGGATTTTTAGCAGCTTGGTGTGGTGGCGTACGCAGCCTGTGCAATCGACCATGATGATGCGTTTGGATTATTGGGCTGAACCGAGTAAGCCTATACAACATCAATGGCGCGACTATGACCAACTCAGTGATAATTTAAAGCGAGCTGTGGTGACTGCCGAAGATGGCAAATTTATGCAACATCATGGCTTTGACTGGGAAGGTATTCAAACTGCGCTGGAACGGAACAAAGATGAAGGCAAGGTTGTTGCAGGTGGTTCCACAATTTCTCAGCAGCTCGCCAAGAATTTGTTTTTATACAATAAGCGATCTTTTTTGCGTAAAGGGCAAGAAGTTGTGGCGACATGGATGATGGAACGCATGTGGTCAAAGCAGCGTATTTTAGAGGTCTATCTCAACTCGGTAGAATTTGGCGATAATATTTATGGTGCCGAAGCTGCGGCACAGCATTATTTTGGCAAAAGTGCAAAAAGTTTAAGCCGTGATCAAGCAATTTTCTTGGCTGCGATTTTAACCAATCCAAAATATTTTCAGGAACATCGTAATGCGGGGGCATTAAAAGCCCGTAAACAGATGGTGCAGCGCTATATGCGTTATGCGGAAATTCCCTAAATTGAGCGAAAACAAACTATAAAATGTGAAAATATCCACAAAGCCTAATTTTTTAGGCTTTTTTTATGAAAATGTCACAAAATTGAAGCATACTTGTAGCAGTGCCAAACATTTTAAAAAAGCATAGGTGGGTATGAATACGGCAACAGGCGCGACTCCTGCGCAAACAGAATATACATATAATGATCGCTACATTAACCGCGAACTGTCTATTTTAGATTTCCATTTGCGCGTGCTTGAGCAAGCTGTCGATCCGTTGCATCCTTTGTTGGAACGCATGAACTTCCTGCTGATTTTTTCACGTAACTTGGATGAGTTTTTTGAAATTCGTGTTGCGGGCATGATGGAACAATTGGACTTGGGCAATGAAAGCCGTAGTCCAGATGGTTTAACCCCTAAGCAGGTGTTAGATCAAATTTCTAAAACAGCACATGCTGCTATTGAACGCCAGTACCGTATTTTAAATCAGGAAATTTTGCCAAAA
The DNA here is from genome assembly GCF_013418545.1 of Acinetobacter sp. YH12136. Classification (NCBI taxonomy): domain Bacteria; kingdom Pseudomonadati; phylum Pseudomonadota; class Gammaproteobacteria; order Moraxellales; family Moraxellaceae; genus Acinetobacter; species Acinetobacter sp. YH12136. Next base: position 65,094 of record NZ_VPBV01000001.1, on the reverse strand, counting down.
TTACGTGAAGAAGACATTTGTTTCTTACGTCGTGGTGAATTAACCCCTGCACAATCGGCATGGGTGAAAAAATATTTCCAAGAGCAAGTTGCCCCTGTATTAACCCCAATTAGCCTAGACCCTGCACATCCATTTCCACGTTTGGTCAATAAAAGTCTGAATTTTATTGTGACTTTAGAAGGGAAAGATGCTTTTGGTCGTCAAATTGATTTGGCGGTTGTTCCTGCACCACGTTCATTACCACGTGTAGTTCGTTTACCCGATGAACTTACAGGCGGTAAAGAGCACCACGTCATGCTTTCAGCAATTATTCATGAGCATGTGTCTGACTTATTCCCGGGCATGACTGCGACTGGATGCTATCAATTCCGTGTGACCCGTAATGCAGATTTGGCCTTAAATGAAGATGTAGAAGACTTGGCCAAAGCCCTAAAAGGCGAATTAAACTCACGCCGTTTTGGTCGTGCGGTACGTTTAGAAGTAACGCACAACTGCCCGAAAGCCATTTATGATTATTTGCTAGATGAGTTCGATCTTGAAGAAGAACAACTTTATAAAGTAGATGGCCCAGTGAACTTGGCGCGTTTATTGTCTAATTTTAAACGTCCACATTTACGTTATGATTCACATACACCCGCCATTCCAAAGGTGTTAAAAAAGTCTGAAAATATTTTTTCAGCGATGCAAAAGCAAGACATTTTATTACACCATCCGTTTGAATCTTTTGCACCCGTGATTAACTTGCTGCGTGAAGCTGCACGTGATCCACAAGTCTTGGCAATCAAACAAACTTTATATCGTAGTGGCGCAGATTCTGAAATTGTACAAGTGCTTGCAGAGGCTGCACGAAACGGTAAAGAAGTGACTGCGGTGATTGAACTGCGTGCACGTTTTGATGAAGAATCTAACATTGCTGTGGCTAACGTGTTGCAAGAAGCGGGCGCTGTGGTTGTGTACGGTATTGTGGGGTATAAAACCCACGCCAAAATGATTTTGGTGGTGCGCCGTGAAAATAATAAATTGGTGCGTTATGTACATTTAGGCACAGGTAACTACCACGCAGGCAATGCGCGTATTTATACCGACTATGGTTTACTGACCACAGACAAAGAGCTGTGTGAAGATGTGCATCGTATTTTCCAAGAGCTAACAGGCATGGGTAAAATGGCAAAACTGAAAAAGTTGTTGCATGCACCATTTACCCTGCACGCACAGTTGGTGAATTATATTGATGAAGAAATTGCCAATGCTAAAGCAGGTAAGCCCGCACAAATTATTGTGAAAGTGAATGCACTGACTGAAATGCAATTGATCAATAAATTGTACGAGGCGTCTCAGGCGGGTGTGCAAATTGATCTCATCATCCGTTCAATTTGCTGCTTGCGCCCAGGTTTGCCGGGCTTATCGGAAAATATCCGTGTGCGTTCGATTGTCGGACGTTTCCTTGAACATACCCGTGTCTATTATTTCTCTAATAATGGCAATCCACGTATTTATTGTTCAAGTGCTGACTGGATGGATCGTAACTTATTTAACCGCGTTGAAGCGTGTTTCCCAATTGAAGATCCAGCTTTGAAAAAGCGTATTTATGAGCAAGGTTTATTGACCTACATGCAAGACAATCAACAGGCGTGGCTGTTGCAGGGTGATGGAACTTGGGTGCGTGTAAAAGCAGCTGAGGGTGAAGAACCACACAATGCGCAGCGTATCCTGACCGATAGTATTGTTTAGTTTCAAACATTTATAACAGGTAAAAAGAGCGATGCCAGACATCGCTCTTTTTTTGTTTCTAATATTTATTTAAGACTTATATTTTTGATTGATATTTATTGATCAATAATTTAAGAAAAACAGCACATCGCATCATCCGCATTCATAATTTTGCGATAAATACTTTTCACATAACCATGCACCAGTTGTTCTGAAGCATTCAGGTTGGCAGCAACTTGTTGTGAAGGTAAACCTTGTCCTGAAAGCGCCAATATTTCATGTTCAGTTTTAGAGAGTGCCAAAGAATGACCATGTGCGACAATGGATTGTTCGCAGGCTAAGATTTCATTGGCTAAGTTGCCGTCTAGCGGTGAGCCGCCACGTAAAATGGTGCGAATCTGGTTTTGCATGCCTGTTGCAGATTGGTCGCTAAAGACATAGGCTGAAATGCCTAAATGAATAGCTTGTAGCAATTGTTTTGGCATACTTGAAGGCAGCACCGCCACAATTAAGGTGTCTTTACGGAAAAGTTTGAGATTTTGGATAAAATCAATTTGAGCTTTTGACCAAGACTGTAAATTGATAAATACCAAATTAGGCAAATGTTGCTGCACCATCAGCACTGCATTTGCGAGCGATGGGCTGCAAAGTAGAACCTCTTTAGGGTAGCCAAAATTTTGTAAAATGTGGCTTAAATTTTGTGATGCTTCTACCTGATCATCAATCAGCAGAACAGGCACAGGTAAAATGAGATCTCTGTGAATCATGACAAATACTCCTGTGCTGTTCTATAAATAATTTTGATAAATAGATTGTGCGTGATATTGCTGTAACTGAATATCCTTAAATATAGTGATTTTTATATAAAAAGGGTAAATATAAGTAATTGTTGCTGAATATTTTTTTTGAAATGTGTTGAAAACGTGAGTAATGTAACTCGATACCGTTCTTTCGTTCAGTGGTAAGAGTGAATTGTTGAATTTGTGATGAATCTCACATTTTAAAAACTTGTTCATATTTATAAGTCACTTAAATCATCCTGAACTGCAAAAACAATACACATTTTTGAACGAAAAATAAAAAAGGAGCCAGATTGGCTCCTTAATGAAATGTTGGATCATGTGTCTAAATTTAGACTGCGTTTTGAGTGATTTTCTGTAAAATCTGCAGCAAAACGTCAAATTCACTTTGTAATGGTGTGCTTTTACGCGTCACTAAAGCCAAAGTACGGCTTGGTGCAGCCTCAATACTTTTGATCTGTAAATCTGGATTCGATTTGATCATGGCATTATGAATTGCAATTTCAGGCAATAGGGTAAAGCCTAAATTTGCAGACACCATTTCAACCAAGGTCGGCAAAGAGCTGGCTTTTAAACGATGATCGTTTTTGCGTTCACCAATCGGGCAAGCACTTAAAGTGTGATCACGTAAGCAATGACCTTCTTCAAGCAGCATTAAACGCGATAAATCCAAATCATCTAAAGAATTGGCCTGCGCCGATTTTTGATCGCCCTTGTGATAAACCAAGAACAAATCTTCTTTAGAAATTTCAGCCACTTTCAAACCACGCGTATCGAATGGCAGGGCTAACACCACCATATCTAAATTGCCGTGTTCCAGTTTTTCGACAATTTTTTCACTTTGCGCTTCGTGTAAATGCAATTGAATTTTAGGTAGCTGCTTATGCACTTCATCTAACAGTTGCGCCAAAATAAATGGGGCAATGGTTGGAATCACGCCTAAGTGTAAATCACCTGTGAGAGGCTCACTCATTTCACGGCTTAAACGCATTAAGTCCTGTGCATCTGCTAACAGAACACGGGCGCGTGCTACGACTTGTTCACCCAATGGGGTTAAACGTACATTCTGTCGATCACGTTCTACCAGTACGCCGCCAAGCAGGCGCTCCAGTTCCATGATCCCGCCAGACAAAGTCGACTGAGTTACAAAAGAACGGCGAGCCGCTTCTGTAAAATGTAACGTTTCAGACAGTGTAACGAGGTATGACAGCTGTCTTAAAGATGGTAATGCAGCCATAGTGTCCTAATGATTATGATTTAAAGTGGTGAGCAAACAGTTCGCTAAGATGAGGAATAAAGTGTGGGGGAATATCATGCCCCATTCCTTTAATTAACTCAAACTTAGCGCCCGGAATCGCTTTCGCAACAGCTTTACCATGCCCTGGTGGGAGCAAACGATCCTGCGAACCATGTACCACAAGGGTAGGGTGCTGAATTTGTTTGTCCAGTTGTAGCAACGAACCTGTACATAATATTGCTAAAAACTGTTGAAGTACACCCGCTGGATAATAACTTCGTTGATATAATTTACGTGCGGTTTGCATGGCTTCGAGTTGGTTCACGTAGCCAGGTGAGCCTATCACCTTAAATAGTTTTAAACTATGATCAACAATACCATTTTCATCCTGCGATTTTGGTCTTTCTAACAGACTGAACAGTTGTTTAGGAAATGGTGGTGGTAAAAAAGGCTGATTGTTGCTAGTAAATAATAAGCCTAAATTATTTACTTTATCTGAATATTTTGCTGCAAGGATTTGCGCAATCATGCCGCCCATTGAAGCACCGATGACATCAGTCTTTTCAATGCCCAAGCGCTCTAAAAGTAGCGCTGCATCTTCCGCCATGTCATATAAATTATAAGGCGCGCCTTGGTTTTGTAGTCCTAAGCTAAAACGCCCCATCATTTTATAGGTATTTAGGCGTGGGCCTTTATGGCGAATTTTTGACGACAAACCAATATCCCGGTTGTCATAGCGGATCACCCGATAACCCTGATCAATTAAAGATTTACAGAAGAAATCGGGCCAATACAACATTTGCGCACCCAGCCCCATGATCAGTAAAATTGGAGGATCTTCAGTCTTACCGCCAATTTCGACATGCAGCTCAATTCCATTGCCTAAATCGACCTTGGTTTCGTGCATAAATGCCGTATAAGGCGAAGTATTAAACTGAAGTGCGCTATTCATGTTGTTGTCCTCATTCAAGGCAAAGCCGAAGCCTTGCCCTTATTATTATTTTATTCTGTTATTGGCAATAAGTCTGGCACTAATTTAGTCAAACTCAAGCGTTGTTTAGCCGCAGTTGCTCCTAAAAGTACAAAGCCACGCAGGGTGTCAGTTTGGTCATAAGCTCTAGCAATCATGCCATCATCAAACTCTTCAGTATGCCAGTTCACATCTACCCCAAGTGGTGCAGGTAAAACAGTGAGTGGTGCAGCTGGTGTTTTAACCGCAACAGGCATGGCAGGGTAGTGCACCTGTGTGGTTTCACCATTTAAGGTTTTAGCTAAGGCACGTGCCTGCTGCATGATTGGCATCACATACGGCAATAAAATACCATTCACTTCCGCACAGTCACCTACTGCATAGATATCAGCTTGGCTGGTTTCAAGTTGCGCATTGGTTAAGACCCCACGACTGGTTTCGATGCCTGCTGTTTTAGCCAAAGCAATGTTTGGTTGTAAACCAATGGCAGACAGTACCACATCGGCAATTAAAGACTGACCGCTGGTAATCGTCACTAAATAGTCGTCATTTTTAATTTTTGAAACTTTTTCAACAGTTGTGCCAAGTACAAAGTGAATGCCTGTTTCTTCTAAATTTTGTTTAAATGCGCTGGCAACATAATCAGGTAGTAAACGCCCAAGAGGTTGGGGCGCAAGGTCAATCACCGTGACTTGATGACCTGTTTGCTGTAAGTCATTGGCAAATTCACAACCAATTAAACCTGCACCTAAAATCACCACACGTTTGTCTTGACGTTGTTCAAGCTGTTGGCGAAATGCGGTGTAATCACTTAAATTATTTACCACATGAATGTCATCACTGCCATCGCCCGCAATGGCTAAACGTACAGGATTCGCACCCACTGCCAAAACCAATTTAGAATAAGGTTGTTGGCTGCTTACACCCTCTTTTTCTAATTCAAGTACATGCGCTTCTGCATCAATTGCTTTAACCCAAGTGTGGGTTTCAATACGCATATTGAGTTGGCTTGCCATTTTAGCTGCATCGCCCAATGCAATTTGAGCAGGGGCTTTATTGCCCGCCAATGCGTTAGATAAAGTTGGTTTGGCATAATTGGCAGCATCATCTGCACAAATCATGACTAACTCTTGTTCTGCATTTAGCTTACGAAACTCGCGTGCAACAGTATAACCTGCCATGCCTGAACCAATAATAACGATAGGATGCATAGGGTGTACTCCAAATTAGGGCATAGAAATAGGCGTTAAAAAAAGACCATGCGGCATGGTCTTTTAATGGTCTTAAACTTCAATCATTTCAAAGTCAGCTTTTGAAACGCCGCAGTCTGGGCAAGTCCAGTCATCAGGGATATCTTCCCACAATGTACCTGCCACAATACCGTCTTGAGGCCAGCCTTCTGCTTCGTCATAAATCCATCCACAAACGATGCATTGATATTTTTTCATTCAATTCTCCATAAACCGATCTTTAAATTTCTAGATCAGCAAAAACTTATCTACGACCAGATACATGATATGACTTTTAGTATATCTATTTGATTAAATTTTTACGCAGTTATACGGCTAAAGTAAAGTAAATAAGCGATTTTAATCTGTGCTTTTATAGAATGAATAGCTGCATGGGACATAACCGCGCAGAAAAGACCTCTTTTGATATAGATACGGCATTGTAATGAGAGAATGGCTGCAGGAAAAATCACGTTTTTATGCGTTTAAATGCCATTTAAGACCTTGGTCGTACAGTAAAAGTCTTATATTTTTGCTATTTTATTATGGAATAAATATATATTAATATTTTTAAGTATATTAAAGTTTATATAAATCAAAACCTTGTAGTGTTTTGATGCGTGATTGATGGCAGTCTTGCCGATTCGATCACTAGCCTTATGTGAAAATAAACGGTAAAATTCAACCATTCTTTAGTCACATTTCTGATCTTCCATGAGCAATTTGTCTACTTTTTTGTGGTCGCATATTCGTACAGTTCCTCATTTTCCAAAACCAGGCGTAGATTTTTATGATTTAACGCCTTTGTTTATGAATAATTTGGATTCATTAACAGATGCTTTAATTGCCAGCATTCCTGCAGAAAAATTAGCTGAAGTTGAAAGCTTTATTGCAGTAGAAGCACGTGGTTTTGTATTGGCGAGCCTTTTGGCACAGCGTACAGGCAAAGGTTTGGTACTTGTGCGTAAAGCAGGTAAATTGCCACCACCAGTTGTGGGTGTGGGTTATAGCTTAGAATACGGTTTAGACCGTTTAGAAATGGCTGCCGATGTGCAAGCGCAAAAAGTCATTATTGTAGATGATGTATTGGCGACAGGTGGCACTTTAAAAGCAGTGAAACAATTGGCTGAAAAATGTAATCATCAAGTTTTAGGTGCAAGCATTTTCCTAGACTTACCAGATTTACACAAAAATTTAGGTTTAGATATTTGGTCCGTATTGGACAATAAATCTAAACCAGAACAAGCAGTGGCTTAATCCTTTTAAGTTATTGTAACTGCTGTAAAAAAGCCTGATCTCCATAGTTGTGATCAGGCTTTTTTAATGGGTGATGTTTAATTGATTATTTTTAATGGATAGCTTTGACTTTATTTGGCAAGATAAGCTTGTTCGATTTGCTGAATACAAGAATTAATATTTTCTGGATGCAATAAGCGATGATGCCCAGACTCAAAAGTAGAGGTCTGCATATAGTTTTCTAAAAATGCTTGCGCGGCATGCATATCCAAAATTTCATCGCCCAATTCTAAATAAGCCAATTGTGGAATATCGTGCTGCAAGTCATCATCTGAAATTGCAGGATAGTCATTGCGAAATGTGGGAGCTAAACTTGGATTTGCCACCACACACGGAATATGGTGCGACAAAGACATTTTGAGTGCCCAATAGCCGCCTAGACTATGTCCCACCAAAATTTCAGGCTTAATTTTTTGAATGATATTGTGATAAAAATCGGCAACAGTTTGATAATTTAAGTTGCGATAATCGACATTGATACAAAATTTTTGTTTTGCATCTATGGCATGGAATTTAGTCGACTCCCGCGAGGAATCTAATCCATGTAAAAACAAGACTTTTAAAGCACATGTATTCATTGCCAGATTCACAAAGTTAAACATCTTGAGTCAAACTGAGCCTAAAGATAAAGTGGATAGAAAATAAAATATTTAGACTGATACATCAGCAGGTTTAAAAACAGCAAAATACGGTCTTTTTCATCTATTTTCTGAACAATATTGTAGTGCGCTTAGCCTGAGAAAGAAGTTAGCTTTTGGTCTAAGTCTACAAAAAATCACAAAAGCAAGTGGCAATTTAAAAAATAAATTGCTCGAGTCAGAGAAGGCATACGAAATCGTGTCTAAATCTGCTATTCTATTGAACTTCTTTTTTTAGTAATTATTCGAGGCAGAGATGACGCAACATAACGCTCAATCGACTTCTGAACCCACTATTTCCGAAAACGATTTAATTGCGCAGCGTCATGCCAAGTTAAAGCAAATTCAAGAACAAGCGCAGGCGAAGGGAACTAGCCCTTGGCCAAATACGTTTAAGCGTGAAAACTACGCAGAAGATTTGCAGGCACAATTCGCAGAAGTTTCTAAAGAAGAAATTGAAGCAGGCGAAAAAGTGTATGTGTCTGTAGCAGGTCGTGTGATGTTGAACCGCGGTTCATTCATCGTAATTCAAGACATGACAGGTCGTATTCAGTTGTATGTGGCGCGTAAAGAACTTAGTGCTGAAACATTAGAGACGATCAAGAGCCTAGATTTGGGCGATATTATCGCAGTGAAAGGCTATATTGGTCGTTCAGGCAAAGGCGATTTATATGTTCATATTCAACATTTTGAATTGTTGACCAAATCTTTACGTCCATTACCAGACAAATATCATGGTTTAAGCGATACCGAAGCGAAATATCGTAAGCGTTATTTAGACTTAATCGTAAATGAAGACACCCGTAAAACCTTTGAAATTCGTGCCAAAGTGGTTTCGGGTATTCGTGCATTTTTAACTGAACAGCGTTTTATGGAAGTTGAAACGCCAATGATGCATGTGATTCCTGGCGGTGCATCGGCACGTCCATTTGAAACGCATCATAATGCTTTAGATATGCCGTTATTCTTGCGTATTGCGCCTGAATTATATTTAAAGCGTTTAGTGGTTGGCGGTTTTGAACGTGTGTTTGAAATTAACCGTAACTTCCGTAATGAAGGGGTGTCTACACGTCATAACCCTGAATTTACCATGATCGAATTCTACCAAGCTTATGCCGACTATAAAGATTTGATGGCATTGACTGAGCAAATGCTAGAAAAACTGGCTTTGGATATTTTGGGTACTACCGATGTGCCGTATGGCGATGAAGTGTATAGCTTCAAAGGCCCATTCAAGAAAATTTCTATGTTTGATGCCATTCTTGAGCATAATCCACAATTCACGCCAGAAAATGTTAATGACCGTGATTTCTTGGCTAAATTTGTGCAGGAAGAATTGAAAGAACAGGTGAAGCCTGGTTTTGGTTTGGGCAAACTACAAACCATCGTGTTTGAAGAAACCGTAGAAACTCAATTACGTCAGCCGACTTTCATTACAGAATATCCTGCAGAAACGTCGCCTTTGGCACGTCGTAATGACGATAACCCACACATTACTGACCGTTTTGAGTTCTTTATTGGTGGTCGTGAATTGGCGAATGGTTTCTCAGAATTAAATGACCCGATTGACCAAGCTGAGCGTTTCCAAGCACAGGTTGCAGAAAAAGACGCAGGCGATGATGAAGCGATGCATTACGATGCAGACTTTGTTGAAGCTTTGGAATACGGCTTACCACCAACTGCAGGTGAGGGCATCGGGATTGACCGTTTGGTAATGTTGTTTGCCAACGCTGCGAGTATCCGTGATGTGATTTTATTCCCACACATGCGTCATAAAAACTAAGTTTTAGCGCATCGTTGACGACATAAAAAACAACCTGCAGAAATGCAGGTTGTTTTTTTGTTGTAACTTAAAGTTAAACACTTGCCACCAATTTTTTGATCATAGGTCGCTGGCGTTGACTGGCAAGCCATAAATCATGCTGCATTTGTAAATTCAACCAAAACTCTGGTGAGGTTTCTAAGGCTTCACTCAAACGAATCGCCATATCTGCAGAAATTCCAGTATGACCATTCAAAATGCGAGATAGGTTTGCACGTGTCACTCCAAGTGCTTGAGCCACTTCAGTCACAGAAGTTTCACCAATATATTCGCGCAACATTTCGCCCGGATGAGGTGCATTAAACATCATATTCATCTTTGTACTCCTGCGCTAGAAGCTATGTGATAATCCAAATAATCTACAATGTAGACATCACCATCTTCAAATTTAAAAATTACACGCCAATTACCATTTACTGTTAGTGACCATTGATCTTGTAGATTTCCACTCAATTTATGTAAACGCCAATTGGGTGGAGTTCGCAAATCATTCACCGTAGATGCAGCATGTAGTGCTGCAAGTATTAAACGTAATTTTGTAGAATACGCTGCTTGAATACCTGCTGTTGAACCAGTTTGGAAAAAAGCCTGAAGACCTTTATGTTTAAAACTCTTAATCAAGCCTTAGTATCCAAGTGTATTGTGTATATGTACAGTATACGATAATTTCGAGTTTAATCAATCAACCAGTTTTGGCGGGGTTTAAGTGCATCTTGCGTAATCCGCAGAAACTTAAAGTGATGATGCTTATAACAACGCCGTTTGAATCCGTACTTTCATCTCTAAAGCTTGCTGCAAAATATGCGCTTTCATCCAAGTTACTTGTGTACCCATGGGGTTGGTTTTAATAGCAGTGTTTAAGAAATCCAGTTTTTCTTGCGAAAATAATTGCGTTTTAATCGCTTGATGCAGTTCTGCCGTGGTTGCATTTAAAGGCACATATACCAAATAAAAACCTTTAGGATAATTATAAAATGCATACATTAAGTTAAAGGCTTTTTGTTCGGCCTTTAAATTGCCCGCACCAATTTCATAGCTGCGGTCTTGATTGCTATGCGTCACGCCTATTAAAAAGGAGAGTTGTTGATCACGGCAACGCAAACCAAATTGCAGCCCAATCTGATCTGCACTGAGTTCATGTTGCACAAAAACATTCAGCATTGAAGCATCATCGTTTAAAGGCTCTTGTAGGACGAGTAGCTCAGGGCTGTGCTGATACAAAAAACCAGCCAGCTGCGCCTGTTCAAGTTTGGATTTGATCTGTTCAATCTGTGGCATGGGAGCATCTTAAAAATAAAAAAATATGTTTTTACTTTAAGCATTTTTTGTTCATGCTTGAAGCACTGAATTAGATGAATAATCTATGAAGTTATTCAAAAATGAGCAGCTTGTAAGCGCGATTTGTATGTATCAAACGTAGCGAGAATGACGTTAAATTTCAATATATGATGGAATAAACTATTGATTAAATAAAACTTATACTGCTTATTGGTTTTCTTTTATATGAGCTTTTTGCATATAAATATAATAAAACAAGCAATAGTCTGCATAACTAAGTCACTATAATGAAAATCAAATTCTATCTGTGTTATTCGTACACAAGTTTAAGTACATCTGGTGTGATCAATGTCAATAAATCAGGAAAGACTTACTCATCTTAAACAGCTTGAAGCTGAGAGTATTCATATTATCCGTGAAGTTGCAGCCGAGTTTGAAAATCCAGTCATGTTGTATTCGATTGGTAAAGATTCAGCGGTAATGTTGCATTTGGCTTTAAAAGCATTCTATCCAGCGAAACTGCCATTTCCACTGTTACATGTGGATACAGGCTGGAAATTCAAAGACATGATCACTTTCCGTGACAACATGGCAAAACAGCACGGTTTTGACTTGATTGTTCATCAAAATAAAGAAGGGGTAGATGCCAACATTAACCCATTCGATCATGGCAGTTCTAAATATACCGACATCATGAAAACCCAAGGCTTAAAACAAGCTTTAGATAAATACGGTTTTGATGCGGCATTTGGTGGCGCGCGTCGTGATGAGGAAAAATCACGTGCCAAAGAACGTGTTTATTCTTTCCGTGATGCAAAACATCGTTGGGACCCGAAAAATCAGCGTCCTGAATTGTGGAATTTGTATAATGGCAAGGTCAATAAAGGCGAAAGTATTCGTGTGTTCCCATTGTCTAACTGGACTGAATTGGATATTTGGCAATACATTTACCTCGAAAGTATTCCATTAGTACCGTTGTATTTGGCTGCAGAACGTCCTGTCGTTGAGCGTAGCGGCACTTTAATTATGGTCGATGACGAACGCATGCCGTTGCTAGAAGGTGAAGTTCCACAAATGAAATCGGTACGCTTCCGTACTTTAGGTTGTTATCCACTTACGGGTGCAGTCGAATCAGAAGCGAATACCTTGCCTGAAATTATTCAGGAAATGCTATTGGCAACCAGTTCAGAGCGTCAGGGTCGTATGATTGACCACGATGAAGCTGGCTCGATGGAAAAGAAAAAGCAAGAAGGTTACTTCTAATCTCTCCTGAAAAATCTCCCCAAACCCCTCTTTATAAAGAGGGACTTATAAAAAGCGGAGCAAAGCCTCCCTTTATAAAAGGGAGATTTAGAGGGATTAAAGATTAAAAAACCGATTTCTAAAAAATATGTGGAGCTTTGAGCAATGTCTCATCAATCGAATTTAATTAGCCAAGATATTTTGGCGTATTTAAAACAGCACGAAAACAAAGATCTACTGCGCTTTTTAACTTGCGGTAACGTAGACGATGGTAAATCGACATTAATTGGTCGTTTGTTGTATGACTCAAAATTGATTTATGAAGATCAATTACAAGCCGTGACTCGTGACTCGAAAAAAGTCGGCACTACGGGCGATGCACCTGATTTAGCTTTATTGGTCGATGGTTTGCAAGCCGAGCGTGAGCAGGGCATTACCATTGATGTGGCTTATCGTTATTTTTCTACTGAAAAGCGTAAGTTCATCATTGCCGATACACCTGGGCATGAGCAATATACACGTAACATGGCAACAGGTGCATCGACTTGTGACTTGGCGATTATTTTGATTGATGCGCGTTATGGCGTACAAACTCAGACCCGTCGTCATACTTTTATTTCTAGTTTATTGGGCATTAACAATATTGTGGTTGCCATCAATAAAATGGATTTGGTGGATTATTCAGAAGCACGATTTAACGAAATTCAGACGGAATATGCGAACTTTGTGAATCAACTGGGTGATCGTAAACCATCGAATATTATTTTCACGCCAATTTCTGCCTTAAATGGCGATAACGTGGTGAACAAGTCTGAGCATACCCCTTGGTACACAGGCGATACTTTAATGGGAACATTGGAGTCGGTAGAAATTAACCGTAACTCGGCTCAAAATGATTTCCGTTTCCCTGTGCAGTATGTCAACCGTCCAAACCTTGACTTCCGTGGTTTCTGCGGCACGATTGCTTTGGGCGATATTCATGTGGGTGACCGCATTGTGGCATTGCCATCGGGCAAAAGCTCGACAGTAAAAGAGATTGTGACTTTTGATGGCAATCTTGAACATGCAATTGCAGGTCAAGCAGTTACCCTAACACTGAACGATGAAATTGATATTTCACGTGGTAATGTGCTGGTGCGTGAAGATCAAGTGCGTCCTGAAATTTCACGTGCTGTAAATGCCACTGTGGTGTGGATGGCTGATCAGCCACTATCTATTGGCAAGCTGTATAACTTAAAAGTGGGTACACAAACTGTGCCTGCAAAAGTCACAGCCATTCATTACCGTACCAATGTGAATACTTTGGAACAGGTGCAGGTTGAACAGCTTGAACTGAATGCAATTGCCAATGTCACCATCGAATTTGATGCGCCTGTGGTATTTGACCGTTATCAAGACAGTCGTTATACGGGTTCGTTTATTTTCATTGATCGTTTAAATAACGTGACCATTGGCGCAGGTATGGTTGAAGCTTGCGTAGAATGGACTGCACACAGTACACCTGTAACAGCCGAAGACCGTGCTGCACGTTTGGGTCAAAAACCTGCAGCGGTATGTGTACCAAGCCAAGCACTTGAACAGGCACAAGCACTTGAAAGCTTGCTGATTCAGCAGGGTATTGTTGCCATTGCCAAAGCAGGTTTAGATGCTGCGCAGGTTGCATTACTCCGCGAAACGGGCATTGTGGTCATTAGTGATGTAAACAGTGGTGCAGATGCAGAGTTGACTGCGACAGCTACAGAAGAACTGGCAGAAAAAATTATTGCCCTAGTTCGCTTATAAAATTAGATTCGTTTATAAAATCGAATCCACATCCCCAAAAAACCGCTTTCACCTGAAAGCGGTTTTTTTATGTGCGTTCACTATATTGGAAAGTTTGTTTTTTAAGTGTGCTCTAAGGGTTCGCCATTGAGATGTTTGAGCATGGGTGTGAAGTGCCCATAGCTAATTTTTTGAGGTTGTATTTCAAAGCCATTTTTTTCATAAAAACTTAAAGCAGTCTGTGTGCTAAATACACTCATGTGCGATACATTTTTGCGCTTTAAATCGCTTATTGCTTCAAATAACAAGGTTTGACCAATACCGCGTTGTTGTACTTCGGGGGCAATGGCATGTTGTAAAATTTGCCCGCGATCACTCATCATAATAAAGCCAACCACCACATGCTGTAAGACATAGACCCAACAATTGTTGTAATGCAGCAGCATTAAAATATTTTCATAGCTTTTATTTTCTAGCCATGCCTGAATTTTGGCTTCATTGCGTTGATGATCTTGAATACAAGAGCGAATACTGGCGTGTAATACCGCAACCAAATTGGCGACATCTTGAATTTGTGCAGCTCTAATCATCTAGGCTTAGGGTGATAGATAAAAACAAGGCTCTATTGGAAGCGAAAAGTGTTTAAAGAAATAGCAGAAAATTGTTGTGTTTTACTGCGTTATACTGCAGCACAAGTCCTATTTTTAAGGCAATCGGTATCATTGTGTAATTGAGCATTGCACTTTTTAGCGATGCATGGATGGAATCATCTGTTAAAGCATAAGCGTTGAAGCGTGCAGCAGCGAATAGACGCTAAGCCCTGAAATGGTTATACTTTATTGAAACGCCTGAAATAAGAGCGAAGACCAAGATGGCAAAACTATTGTTATGGATTTTGTTGTTGATTGCCGTATATGCAGTCTGGAAAGTCTGGTTCAAAATAAAAATTAATCGTACTTTTCAGCAAAGCTGTCAAGATATTGCCAATATTGTCCAAGACCCGATTACCCACAAAGCACCGCGCCCTGTTCGTGAGGTGGTGGAAGAAGTTGCCGAATACGAACAGCAATTATTTGATGATATCGCAGAAATATTTTTAAGCTTAAAAGTATCTAGTCGTGACCCTGAAGATGCCGAAACTATTCAACAAGAAGTGCTGAATAAAATGCCTGCCAAAGCACATACGCAAATTCGTCAGTTAGACTTGGGGGAGTGGTCAATTTACTGGAGTTTTTACGAGCAATCCCTTGAATATTTTGTCGGCAAATACGGAGTTTTTATTACCCATGTAGACCGCTTTGGGCAAGAGCATAAATACAATAATTCAGAGCAGTTTCAAACAGATTGATTTTCATGCCTGATTTTCTGTTTATGATTTTACAGAGGTTTCTTGAAAATTAATTGCAGCATCTTCTTGTCAGTTAAGTGTTTGGTTAAATGTTGAGTTTTGCGCTATTTTCCCGAAAAGAGGTATCATGCCTTTTTCTTTTACATAGGCAGCATCAATGTCAGTTTTAGAAATCATTGCTGTGTTGATTAGTGTTTTAGGCGTGACCTTAACCATTAAGCGACATATAGCTTGCTGGGTGGTGAATTTTATTGCCTGTTTGCTGTATGCCTATTTGTTCTTTGAATATCAATTGTATGGCGAAACGGTATTACAAACCCTATTTATGGGCATGGCTGTTTATGGTTTTTTCCAGTGGAAAACTGCACAGCAGCAAAAACAACATATCATCATTCAAAGCTTGCCACTCTCTAAAATGTGGCTGCAAATTGCACTGAGTAGCATACTGGGTTTACTGTTTGGGCTAAGTTTAAAGTGGTGGACGCAGGCTTCACTGCCTTTATTGGATGCACAACTGGCAGCTATGAGTCTATTGGCAACCTATTGGACCAGTCGTAAATACTTGGCTACATGGGTGTTATGGATTGTGGTCGATCTGGTGTATATCGGCATGTTTATTTACAAAGAGTTGCTGTTAACGGCTGTGTTATATGCAGGTTTTGTGGTTCTTGCTTATTTAGGCTGGCGTGAATGGCATAAAATCCGACAACAACATGCGGCACATTCTGCGGTGTGATGGTGTGTAGCGATGAGCAATTTAATTGATTTTAAACAGGCGCAGCTTAAACAATTTGATTTATTGGCATTGGATATTTTAGCGTATCCTGAGCGTTATTTACAGTTTGATTCGATTGCAGATTTTTACCAAGCCCAGTGGTTAGATGATTTCCCCAAAGGGACGACATGGTGTTCCACAGGACTAGATGATGGCGCAGAACATTTTTATGCCAAAATTGAATTTTATGGGCATTATTTAACTATTTATAGCCATGAAACCTATGCCGCTGAATTTGGCATCATTCACACAGAATAGACAAAATAGAGTCAATGACAGCAGGCGGAAAAAACATTTTAATAGCCTGAAAATAAAGTTGTATTTAGGATATAAAACAGCTTATACCCGTTGAGCATCAGCCAAATTATATTGCACGATGATGCTAGACCTACTCCATCAATAAACAAAATAAAAGGAACTCAAATGGCTCATCAATTTACTGTAAACGCCACCATTCATGGCGTTTCAATTGACGAATTTAAGCGTTTAGTGGCAGATGTTGCTTTGCATGAAGCAGTCTGCAAGCGTATTCCTGGTGAAAATTTGGAAATTTTAGAATCTAAAAAGAACGGTGATATTTACACTTTACGCCGTGCTTATAATTTAGATGTGAATATTCCAGATATGGCTAAAAAATTATTAAAAGATGCATTTCGTTTAAAACGCAATGATGTGACCCATTTAACGGCGCTTACTTCTACCGTGGAGCTTGGTGCAAACTTGCCTTTAGAAGCTAAAGGCGAGCGTAGTGTGACAGGCAACCATGAAAAAATTGATATTCAATTAAACTGGACAATTAAGGTTAAAGTGCCATTGATTGGCGGCATGTTGGAAAAACATGCAGAAGGGGAAATCCGTCGTTTCAGTGAGTTGGAAATTGGGATTGTGGAAGATGAGCTTAAGAAAAATTTAGCGGCTTAACCCTTCATTTCTACTAGAAAAGATTGCTCTTAAATACATGCTTGGCGCTGCCGTTTTCGGTGGCGCTTTGTTTTTTGGACGTATTGAATTGTGATTGTTGATGCTGGGGTCATTTTACAGTGATCAATTTTTGATTTTTGAAAAAGTTTAGTGCTTGGCTTTATTGCATACAGACTATCGTCTTAATTTATTATTTAAATATAGTATATTTATTATGCTAATATTTTGACCAGATTTAAATTGAGTGTGAGTTCTGCCATGAAATTGATTCAGTTGTTATGTTTATCGGTTTTGCTGACCTTTGCCAGTCTATCTCCAGCAATGGCAGAGAGCAAAAAAGATCCACTTTTTGTATTGCTTACCAGCAGTGATGCGCACCGCACCAAAATGGCAATTGGCATGAGCAATAACCAATTTGGCAAAGGTCATCCACTGACGATTTATTTGGTCGATCAAGGCGTAATGTTGGCATCTAACCGCTTTGAACATAAATATGCAGAGCATCAGAACATGCTGAAAAGTATTATCGCCAAAGGTGGTGATGTGTATATCTGCAAAATGTGTATGGAGCAGTACGGTGTTGTTGAAGGTGACTTAATGAAAGGTCTGAAATATGCCAATCCAGATGCTATGGGTGAAGCAATTTTCCGTCCAGGCACTCAGACACTGAGCTGGTAATTCGGCTGCTTGAAATGCAAAAGCCTTGTTGAAAAACAGGGCTTTTTTATTGCGGAATTTCTAGCGCATGGCGTATTTTTTTAAACGATAATCCAGTGCAGCGCGGGAAATTCCCAATAAGCGTGCCGCTTCAGATACATTGTGTTTGGCTTTTTGCATCGCGGTGATAATCAGTTGTTGCTCATGCTGTTCTAAATCAAAACCTTCGGTTAAAAGCGTGTCTAAATCTACGCTGTCTTGTTCATCTACAGTATGGTCGCTGTGCATTTGCGGAAACAGGGCATTCAGTTTAATCAGTTGTTGATCTTCCGTCAGTAGTACCGCACGTTCGAGCAGGTTTTCCAGTTCACGAATATTGCCAGGCCACGCATAGCTTTGCATAAAGTCAGTGGCTTTTTCACTGACGCCTTGAATTTGTTTGTCATACATTATTTCAAAGCGTTTTAAGAAATGCGCAACCAATAGCGGTAAATCTTCACGGCGTTCACGCAGTGGTGGAATTTGCACAGGAAAAATATTTAAACGGTAATATAAGTCGGCACGGAAACGACCTGCTTTAACCGCTTGTTCTAAATCTTCATTGGTTGCAGCAATTACACGAACATCAATATGACGGGTTTGTGAATCCCCAACACGTTCCACTTCACCTTCTTGTAGCACACGCAGTAAAGCCGCTTGAGCGCGTGGTGAAAGCTCAATCACTTCATCTAAAAAAATAGTGCCGCCATGGGCGCGTTCGAATTTACCTAAGCGTGATTGATGTGCACCTGTAAATGCACCTTTTTCAACACCAAACAGTTCAGATTCAATCAGTTCAGGTGGAATTGCCGCGCAGTTGACCGCAACAAAAGCATGTTCTTTACGCTGACTGAGTTCATGCACACCACGGGCAAAGGCTTCTTTCCCGACCCCTGTTTCACCTTGCAGCAAAATGGAAACTTTGGCACCTGCGGCTTTTTTGAGTAAGTCACACACCCGCTGATAAGCCGCCGATTGTCCGACTGAGCTGAACATGCTGTAGTCATTTTTACTGGTGGCATAAATCGACTTTTTCAGTTCATACAATTCGGCTTGCAGTGCAATGAGTTCCTGTTCCATCGGTTCAGGCGACATGAACTGAATCAGCTCATCGGCATTTTCCCATTCACTGAGTTGTTTACCAATAATACGGCAATGCTCACGCCCGCAGGCTTTACATTCCACTTCCTGATAAATAATGGTCATGCCTGTGGCAAAACTGCTGTAACCGCAAGCATAGCCCAGCAGCATCCAGCAGGAAGGTTCGTGACTCAGTCCAAATTGCTCAACATGCACATCGGCTTCAAAAGAGTTATGCCAGTTTAAGTCTGCATAAAACTGTTTTTTCTTTTGATTTAAAATCAATTGATTGGCAGAAACTTGCACCATGCCACGAATACCGTGCATTTGCGGCCCTGCCATAAAAGCCTGTTCTTCATTTAAACCTGGGCGCATTTTAGTAGTGACTTCTGCATCTTTCAGACCTGCCTGATAGCCCAAACGAATAAAAAAGCGTTTGGTGCGTTCCATTCCAATCATATTGGCAAGGTCTTTACGCAAATAGCCCATGATGCTGGTATGCATCAGCAACATGCGATATTCATCAAACCAGATTTGTCCACGCTCAGTGTCAAAATGTAGTTTGGAAAGCAGGTCGTGAATTTCCTGAGGATGACCTGCATATTTGCCGCTGCTGTCGTATTTTACTCGTACCATGCGCCGTGTTTAATCCATTAAATTCGAGGCTGTTTAGCCATCTTATGCAAATTCGTGAAAATTCAATAATACCTAAACAGCATCATGCCAAACCTTAAAGGTATTTAGTTGTATCTATATGTTTTTGTTGTTTTTATTCCGTCTTTATCATAAGCGAATTGCATAAAGCCCAAGGGTAAATTTTTGTATCTGTACGGGCTGTATTTCATCAAATCATGAAATCTTAAATTTTTTAAACATCAAAATTCATCAAATCATGAAATCCAAATTCTTATAAAAACACTCAGATTTTTTAAGTTGCTGTTTTTCAATGTTTTTATAAAGTTGGCACGCTTGTTGTAATAGTAAAAGTAAGCAACAGATGCATGAAGCAACTGAAGCAAGTTCTGAATGAATCAGATCTTGTAGGAGAACAATATGAAGGATGCAACAGGCGCATTGCCCTTAACCAAATATATTCGGGTAACGGGCGATATTAATGCCGCATTTGTCGAGTTCGACTTTGCCATTCACGATCCCACTTTATATGTGGAGTTGGTGTTACCGCAGCAAGCATTCCGCGAGTTCTGCGCAACCAATCAAGTGGTGGAAATGAGCGAACAACAGCAAGCCGTGAATGATGCTGAAGAAGACAAATGGCGTTACGGCATTGAACACGACACTTTAGTCGGTGCACAGCGATACAACATTGATCATGAAGATCAACACTGAATGCTTAAGGAGATAAGCGATGACTTTAGAAATTAAAACAGCGGGTATTGAGCCAATTCGTCAAAACTATGCCTATATTGAGCGCCGTTTTGGCAACAAGCCAGCCACCCGTTATCAGGAAGTCAGTTTTGATATTCAGGCGGAAACCAACTTTCACTATCGTCCGCTGTGGAAACCTGAAAAAACCTTAAATGATAAAACCCATACTGCAATTGAAATGCAGGATTGGTACGCATTTAAAGACCCGCGTCAGTTTTATTACGGAACTTATGTGCAGCATCGTGCGCGTTTGCAGGACATTGCCGAAAGTAACTTTAGCTTTTTTGAAAAGCGTCAGTTGGCAGAGCATATTTCTGAAGATGTCAAAGCCAAAGTGATTGCCTTGTTTTTGCCGTTTCGTCATATCGAACAGACTGCCAATTTACACATGATGTCGGGCAGTGCTTATGGTTATGGCACGGTGCTGACCCAAGCCTGTATTTATGCTGCGATGGATCGTTTAGGGATGGCGCAGTACATCTCACGGGTTGGTTTGGCACTCGATGGCAACACGGGCGAATCTTTAATTCCAGCCAAACAAGCATGGATGCAGGATGAAGCATGGCAAGGACTGCGCAAGCTGTGTGAAACCAGTTTGATCGAGCAGGACTATTTCAAACTGTTTTTATTACAAAACTTGGTGATTGACAGCTTTATGAGCGAATTGGTTTACACCCAATTTGATCAATGGTTGGCACAGCATCAAGCACGTGACTTGGCGATGCTGATGGAATTTATGCAGGAAGCCATGGCAGATTTACGCAAATGGTCAGACAGCGTATTTAAAACCGCAGCTGCAGAATCTGCACATAACAAACAATTGTTGAGCCAGTGGTTAGCCGAATATTTACCTGAAGTGAAAGCGGCATTTGCAGCGTGGGCAGCTGAGGCGTTGTCTGCAGATGCAGTCGACATTGCAGAACAAAAACTGCTGGAACGCAGTAAAAAAATTGGCATCGAACTCGAACAAATTTTGCAGGCTTAAGGAGAAGCAGCATGTCTAAGGTTTATCTCGCATTACAGGACAATGACACGTCGCGCTACATCATTGAAGCGATTGAAGAAGACAACCCAGATGCCACGATTCAATATCTGCCAGCCATGATTCGGGTAGAAAGCGAAACAGGTCTGATTGTTAAAGCAGAAACGGTATCTGAAAAACTTGGACAAGATTGGGATATTCAGTCTTTACAACTCAACATGATTACGTTGGGCGGCAACGTCGAAGAAGATGATGACAGTTTCCGTTTGCACTGGAACTAGGAATAAGGATGTGCACTGAGCCAATTTGAGTACAGTGCCGCCAGAACATATTGCTGCATAGATTGCCGCTAAAAAATTTAAGGATGATGAGCATGAATTCACAAGTTAAAACCCCAGCAAAAAAACTGAATGCCAAAGACCGTTATCGCGCACTTACTCGTGACTTGGATTGGGACTTTTCTTATGCAGACCGCAAAGAAGCCTTTCCATACGAAGAATTTGAAGGCATTAAAATTACAGACTGGTCTAAATGGGAAGATCCATTCCGTTTAACCATGGATGCTTACTGGAAGTATCAGGCAGAAAAAGAGAAAAAACTTTACGCCATTTTTGATGCTTTTGCACAAAACAACGGTCAAATGAACGTGACCAATGAGCGTTATTTGAATGCCATCAAACTGTTTTTAACTGCGGTAACTCCGCTTGAATATCAGGCATTCCAAGGTTATGCACATGTAGGGCGTCAGTTCAGTGGTGTAGGTGCACGTATCGCATCACAAATGCAGTCGATTGATGAATTACGTCACGTGCAGACGCAAATTCATGCCATGAGCCATTACAACAAATTCTTTGATGGTTTTCAGGATTGGTCGCACATGCATGACCGCGTTTGGTACTTGTCTGTACCAAAATCTTTCTTTGAAGATGCGCGTTCAGCAGGGCCGTTTGAGTTCTTGTTAGCCATTAGCTTTGCCTTTGAATATGTATTGACCAACTTGTTGTTCGTACCGTTCATGTCAGGTGCAGCACACAATGGCGATATGGCAACGGTCACCTTTGGTTTTAGTGCACAGTCCGATGAAGCACGTCACATGACTTTAGGTCTAGAAATCGTGAAATTCTTGTTAGAACAACACGAAGATAACGTGCCAATCGTACAGGAATGGATTGATAAGTGGTTCTGGCGTGGGACTCGTCTGTTATCTATAGTTGGCATGATGATGGACTACATGCTGCCAAACAAAGTCATGTCGTGGAAAGAAGCGTGGGAAACCTACTTTGAAGAAGCGGGCGGTGCGTTATTTAAAGACTTGAGCCGTTACGGTATTCGTATGCCGAAATATTCAGAAGTAATTACCAAAGAAAAAGAACACGTGTCGCATCAAGCGTGGTGGATTTTCTATAACTTCGGTCATGCAGCAGGTTTCCATACTTGGATTCCAACCGATCAGGAAATGGATTGGTTATCTGAAAAATATCCAGACACCTTTGACAAATACTACCGTCCAAAGTGGGAGTTAGCACGCAAGATGGAAGCAGAAGGCAAGCGTTTCTACAGCGCAGGCTTACCGCAATTGTGCCAAATTTGCCAAGTGCCAATGACTTTCACCGAAATGGATGGCGATCCGACCATGTTTACGTATCGTGAGTCTGTTTATAAAGGCGAGCGTTACCACACCTGTTCAGATGGTTGTCACGATATTTTTGAACGTGAACCTGAAAAATATGTGCAGGCATGGTTGCCAGTGAACCAAATTCTACAAGGCAACTGTGGTGGCTTAGATTTGGAAAACATGCTGCGCGAATATTATCGCTTCAATGTCGGTGCAGATAACTTGGATATTGAAGGTTCACCAGACCAGCAACGCTGGAAAAAATGGAAAGGTGATGCGGCTTAACGCTCATTCACTATCTAAAGTAAATATCTAAAATTTAAGTTATTTCAAGATTCAAATTTAAAAGGATTTCGGTTTGAGTCATTTGCGGCTCAAACCACCCCAATACGGAGAATGACCATGTCAGTACGCGCTATTCGCCCAGATTACGACTTTGAACCACGCGACCTACAAAAACACTATGGCGACAACATTTTGGTGTATGTGGGTTGGGATCATCACACTTTATATTGTTCTGCACACGCCATGTTGGTTTCGCCGCAGCAAACCTTTCAGGAATTTTTGGATCAGCAAATGCAGGCGGGTTTCCATCAACATCCTGACTTTGAAAACATTAAATGGGATGAAGTGCAATTTACTTTAAACAAACAGGTAATTCAGCCACGCCCTGAACAGACCTTGGCAGAAATTGGCTTCGATCAAAAATCACTACTGCGTTTTGTGACCCCAGGACTGAATGGGTACAAGGGCGCACACGTTTAAAACAGTAAGATCACAACAAAATAAAGACAGCAAAGCACAGTCAGTAAGTACAAGACAGGAGGTCGCAGATGAGCTATCAAGTCACAATTGAGCCAATTGGCACAACCATTGAGGTTGAAGAAGATCAAACCATTTTAGATGCCGCGTTACGTCAAGGCGTGTGGTTGCCATTTGCTTGTGGGCATGGCACTTGCGGCACTTGTAAAGTCCAAGTCACCGATGGTTATTATGATGTCGGCGAAGCGTCACCTTTCGCGCTGATGGATTTGGAACGTGAAGAACACAAAGTGTTGGCGTGCTGCTGTAAGCCTGAATCAGACATGACCATTGAAGCCGATGTTGATGAAGACCCAGATTTCTTGGGATATTTGGTTCAGGATTATCAGGCCAAAGTCCTTGAGGTAAAGGACTTATCTCCAACCATTAAAGGTGTGCGCTTGCAGTTAGACCGCCCGATGGAGTTTCAGGCAGGGCAATACATTAACGTGCAATTCCCGGGTATTGAAGGCACTCGTGCCTTCTCAATTGCCAATGCACCAAGCGAACTAGGCATTATTGAATTGCATATTCGTCATGTTGTGGGCGGCAGTGCTACGACCTATGTGCATGAGCAGCTTGCGGCAGGCGACGCACTGGAAATTTCAGGGCCATACGGACAATTCTTTGTACGTAAATCGGATGATCAGGATGCGATTTTTATTGCAGGTGGTTCAGGTTTATCTAGCCCGCAATCTATGATTTTAGACTTACTAGAGTCGGGTGATACCCGCACCATTTACCTATTCCAAGGTGCGCGTGATGTTGCGGAATTATATAACCGAGAACTGTTTGAGCAGTTAGTCAAAGACTATCCAAACTTCCGCTACATTCCTGCATTAAATGCACCTAAAGCAGAAGACCATTGGACAGGATTTACAGGCTATGTGCATGAAGCGGTTGCCGATTATTTTGAGCAGCGTTGCGGTGGACACAAAGCCTATTTATGCGGCCCACCAGTCATGATTGATGCAGCAATTTCGACCTTAATGCAAAGCCGTTTGTTTGAACGTGATATTCACACTGAACGCTTCTTGAGTGCTGCCGATGGTGCAAGTGGTCAGTCACGTTCAGCATTGTTTAAACATATTTAACACATATTTAAAAGTGGATAGGTGCTGCAATATTGTACTGAGCCTATCGAATTGCAATAGATAAAAAGTTTCCAAGGAAGTCGGTCAGTGTTGAGGCATTTAGCTCAGCACTGACACCATCATCAACACAGTAAGGCAGTGTCAAAAGCCAAAATAGCAATGCGACAACCAGCAAAGCCAAAATAGCCAAGGAGAGTTACATGGACCGTCAACAAATTGATACTTTAGTGAAGGAAATGAACGTAGACACCGCTACACGCCCTGTCGATCAGCGTGTGCAGCAAATAGTGGTGCGTTTAGTGGCAGATTTATTTCAAGCCATTGAAGATTTAGACATTCAGCCTTCAGAAGTGTGGAAAGGTCTGGAATATATTACCGATGCAGGCAAAGCCAATGAACTTGGTTTACTTGCAGCAGGTTTGGGTTTAGAACATTATCTAGATTTACGTGCCGATGAAGCCGATGCCAAAGCAGGCGTAACAGGCGGTACACCACGTACCATTGAAGGGCCACTTTATGTTGCAGGTGCGCCTGAATCAGTCGGTTTTGCGCGTATGGATGATGGTTCAGAATCAGACCATTTAGATACGTTAATTATTGAAGGTACAGTCACTGACACCAATGGCAATATCATTGAAAATGCCAAAGTCGAAGTTTGGCATGCCAACGGTTTAGGTAACTATTCATTCTTTGATAAATCTCAGTCTGACTTTAACTTACGCCGTACTATTTTCAGTGATGCCAATGGTAAATATGTGGCGCAAACGACCATGCCAGTCGGTTATGGCTGCCCACCAGACGGCACGACTCAAGCTTTATTAAACAAACTAGGTCGTCATGGCAACCGTCCATCTCACGTGCATTACTTCATTTCTGCACCAGGTTACCGCAAACTCACTACGCAATTTAACATTGAAGGTGATCAATACCTGTGGGATGACTTCGCATTTGCGACCCGTGAAGGTCTGGTTGCAACAGCGGTAGATGTGACCGATGCTGCAGAAATTCAGCGCCGTGGTTTAGACAAACCATTTAAGCACATCACCTTTAACTTTGAATTAGTCAAAGACACTGCAAATGCACCATCGACTGAAGTTGAACGTCGTCGTGCAAGTGCTTAATCCCACACCTTAAAACACAAAGTTTTAACACGTTCGCCAATACAGCATCAGCAAGTTCTTTGTTGATGCTGCCCTTAAAAGTCGGCTGTTCGCGCATGAATGATTCAGGCGCAGCAGGCAGACTTCATCAAAACTTCTATTGAATAGGATGTTCTATGAATAACAAAATTTGGGCACTCATGCTTTTGGGTGTCATGGCGACACACGTCAATGCAACAGAAAACGGTTTAGATACATTTGGATTAGGCGCAGAAGGCATTGCAGCAGGGGCTTTACCACCAGCTGGGGTATACTTACTCAACTACTATCAGAACTATCATGCCAGTGAGTTTAAAGACGGCCCAGACAATTTCCATGCCGATGTGAATGTCTATATTCCACGTTTGGTATGGATGACCCCCCAATACATTGCAGGCGGTCAGTTGGGTTTATATGCTGCACAGCCTTTGGTCGATTTGCGTTTAAATGTGATGGGCATGTCAGACTCTAACAGTGGTTTGGGCGATTTGATTATTGGCAGCATGTTGGGTTGGCATAAAGGCAATCATCACAGTGTAGCTGCTTTAGAAGGTGTGCTCGCAACAGGCGATTATGAAGATGCCAATCCACAACGTCCTGTAGTTGCCAACTTAGGTAAGAACTACAACACCATTCGTCCTATCTTTGCGTATTCTTATTTGCAGCCGCAAGGTTGGGAGTTTTCCACCAAAATGTCTTATAGCTTCAACAGTGAAAATGACGACACAAATTATCAGTCGGGGGATTATTTCGCTGGAGATTATGCAATCGGTTATCAATTGAATGATCAAGTCAAATTGGCACTCGAAGGTTATGTATTTAAACAAACCACAGATGATGAAGTGAATGGTGTCAGTATTGGCAATAAAGGACAGGCTCTATCTTTTGGTCCCGCGATTCAATACAAACGTGATAATTGGTCTTTGGAAGCAAAGTTTTTGAAAGAAACCGAAGTGGAACATCGTCCTGAAGGACACTCTTCGACTTTGAAATTGGTTTGGGCTTTTTAAAGCCCGAACCTGATTCTGCAGTGTTGCACATCAAGCTATCTTACAAAACAAAGTCAAGTTGAAAGACTTGGCTTTTTTGCAGCATCATTTTTCAAGATGGCTTGCTTCTAATTACGTGCTTCCATAAGTTGAGTTTGGTGGACTGAATTTTTAATCTCTCACGTGTTGCACTTATGCGCTAAGATTAGGCATAGCAACAGGGTGCGTATTGCGAGCAGGAGAGCCATTTTGAATCAAATAATGGATGCCGATGTAATTATTATTGGTGGCGGACAAGCAGCATTGGCCACGGCTTACTTTTTAAAACGGCAAAAAATCAATTTTCTGATCTTGGATAATCAAACGCAGTCGGGCGGTGCGTGGCAACATGCGTGGGATTCTTTACAGCTGTTCTCTCCAAATACATGGAGTTCTTTGTCCGGCTGGTTAATGCCAAAAACCGAACAGGAATATCCGAAACGATTAGAAGTGATTGACTATTTAACAGCGTATGAAACACGCTATCAATTTCCTGTGCTGCGTCCTGTGCAGGTCGAAAAAGTCCTGAAGGAAGGCAATGATTTAATTGTGTGTTCGGCACAGCAAAGCTGGCGAGCCAAAGCCGCTGTGAGTGCTACTGGAACGTGGAGTCAGCCTTTTATTCCTGCTTATACAGGACGCGAACGCTTTTTAGGCACACAAATTCATTCGGCTCATTACCGCAATGCCAATGCTTTTCAGGGCAAAAGAGTCATGATTGTCGGCGGGGGTAACTCAGGCGCACAAATTTTGGCAGAAGTGTCTAAAGTGGCCGAAACTTTTTGGGTTACACAGCAACCGCCAAGTTTTTTAGCCGATGATGTAGATGGACGGGTTTTATTTTTACGTGCCACGGAGCGCTTAAAAGCCCAGCAGGAAGGTCGCAGTATTGAACAACCGATCGGTGGTTTGGGCGATATTGTGATGATTCCAAGTGTCAAAGAAGCACGGCAACGTGATGTATTACATGGTCTGCCGCCATTTGACTATTTAACCGAACATAGTGCAGTTTGGGCAGATGGGCGCGAACAGGAAATTGATGCCATTATTTGGTGCACAGGTTTTAAGGCAGCATTGTCGCATTTACAAAGTTTGAATGTGGTTAATGCACAAGGCACAGTCGATGTGTTAGAAAATCGAGCGTTACAACAGCAAAATTTATGGTTGGTTGGTTATGGCGATTGGACAGGCGCAGCCTCGGCAACTTTAATTGGTGTTTCCCGAACCGCACGGAATGTGGCAGAGCAAATTGCTGCGTATTTGCAGACAACAGCGTAAAGTCATTAACGTGACAAAAACTGTGTTTAAAAAATGAATCATGCAATTTCAGCCATAAAAAAGCCCTCTGTAGAAGAGGGCAAGAGGGTAACTCAAAAAATTAAAGATGCTCAATCATAATAAGGTGACAGTCAGGACTTACTGTTTTGGTAAATCAAACCAAATGAACTGGCTGTCTTCTTTTGCTTCAATCACAGCATTATCAGCAAATAACAAAGCATCGCCCGCTTTAACTGTTTGCTCGCCAATGGTGATTTCACCACGAATTACATGCACATAGTTTACCGCTTGTGTTGCTGTAACTTCTAAACGATGTCCAGTTTCTAAAACAGCTGCTTTTACTTCTGCCTGTTGACGAATGTGCATTGGGGCATTGTCATTCGGGCCGACAATTAAATGCCACTGGTTGGGTGCTGTATTTGGGTCACGTTGAATTTGCTGATACGTCGGCTCTGCATCGCGTACATTCGGCTGAATCCAAATTTGCAGCATGTGTACTTCTTCATCACCATTGTTAATTTCGCTGTGCTGAACGCCTGTACCTGCGCTCATTAACTGCCATTCACCTGCAGTAATATGGCGTTCATTGCCCATGCTGTCGCGGTGGGAAATCGTACCACTTAATACACAAGTCAAAATTTCCATGTTGTCGTGTGGGTGAGTACCAAAACCATTATGTGCGGCAATACGGTCATCGTTAATGACACGTAAGGCACTAACACCCATATATTTCGGGTTATACCAATTACCAAAAGAGAAACTATGTTTGGTGTCTAACCACCCCATTTTCACATGACCACGATCTTCACTACGGTGTAAATAAGCATTCATGATAATGTTCCTATCATTTTTTTAACTTGAACTAATCTTAATCTTTTCACCGCAGCCGACCTAGAGGCGAACTGCAACATGCCGTTCTAAAATTGCAACATGTGTAGATTTTTTGCAGAACCTAGACATTTTAGAGTTTTATCGCGGCATTAAAAAACCCACGTAAAAACGTGGGTCTTTTGCGGTTTAAAGCGATCACTGATTATTCAAGGAATTTTACAGTCACGCCAGAACGTACTTTACGACCTAAATCGTTTGCATCCCAGTTGGTTAAACGGATACAACCATGCGACGCCGTTTTTGAAATGGTCGATGGGTTTGGTGTGCCGTGAATACCGAATGATTTTTTACTTAAACCAATCCAGATATTCCCCACAGGGCCGTTAGGGCCTGGTGGTAAAGACAGCGGTTTTAAGTTTTTGCCCTGAATAAAGTTACTTGGTGAATAGCTGTACCATGGGTTTGGTGCAACACCTGTCACTTTATAAGTACCTGTTGGCGATGGAGTATCTGCACTGCCAATGGTTGCTGGGAATGAGCCGACCATTTGGTTTTGTTTGTTGAACAAATACAGTTGTTTTGCACCTTTGTGCGCCACAATCAGGTGAATGTCTTCAGGTAAGTCATTGCGAACGTTGGTCACCAATAACTTTTCACCCACTTTATTAAATGTTGCATTCGGATTTAATTTCTTTAAGAAATTTTCATCCATGTGGAATTTTTCACCTAACATTTCACTTACGCGGGTGTAGTACAAGCCTTTCATTTTGGCTTGTTCTGCATAGTCATGCGGAATAGATTTCGCATAAGGACCTTTTAAGTCCGCTTCAGTAACCGTGTATTCTACAAATGCAGGACGTGAACCTTGACGTGCAACCAACGCATCCCAAGTTTCTTTGGTTAAAATACCCGTTGGGCTAATGCCATTCATTTGCTGGAATGATGCAATTGCTTTTAGGGTGTTCTTACCACTAGTGCCATCAATTGCACCTGGAGAAGCATGTGAATTGTTCAGCATCACGTGTGCACGTGCATACACAGGGAACTGACCTTTACCAATATTTTCATACCAAGTGGCATTATTTAAACCATCTAAAGTCCATGAAGCTTTTGGTGCTGCTGTGTTGGATGTAGCAGTTTGGCTTGCAGAGCTTTTTGTTGGTGCAGTGCCTACATCGGCAGTGGTATCTTCAGTTTTGTGTAGATCATCTAAGGTTTTTGAAGCCTTATTTAAATCATTTTGTTCTTGTTGCGTAATAGCAGTGTCTGTTGCATTTAGATTATTTTGTGCAGCCGATGCTTCTGTCGCTAAAGGATCAATCGGATCTTCAATAGCGGTATTGCTAATCACTTGTGGATTTAACGGTTGTTCAGCAGTAGATGCAGCAAAAGTAGTCCCTGCAAAAATGCAACTTAAACTCATTGCGAGTATTGTGCGAACCAACATGTAATTCAACCTTGAGAATTATTCATTTACATAGATAAAAACTAGCCAAGTATTGCAGAAAAACTAAGGAGATGCAGTAGTTGTTTTGTGTAAATATGCAAGATAACCCCAATTTTACAGTGACTTTTGTTTGTGTGATGTATTTCACATAAACGTAAGCTGAATTTGAACACTTAGAATAGGCTGAAAAGACGAGCAAGAAATGAAGTTATTAAAACTTCAACCTTTTTGATATGATGGCTGCAAGATTGAAAATGAGTTGGGAAAGTAAATGACGACCTTAAAAAATGATCGTTTTCTTCGTGCCTTATTACGTGAGCCAGTAGATTGCACGCCCGTATGGATGATGCGTCAGGCAGGACGTTATTTACCAGAATATCGTGCTACACGTGCGCAGGCAGGAGATTTTCTTTCTCTATGCAAAAATACTGAATTTGCCTGTGAAGTGACTTTACAGCCTTTGCGTCGTTATGAATTAGATGCTGCGATTTTATTTTCAGATATTTTAACTGTACCCGATGCATTAGGCTTAGGTCTGTATTTTGAAGTAGGCGAAGGGCCAAAGTTTCATAAAACGGTGCGTACCGAGCAAGACGTTGCCAATTTACCTAAATTTAATGCCAAGTCAGACTTAGACTATGTCATGAATGCAGTATCGACCATTCGTTCTGCTTTGGGCGGACAAGTGCCTTTAATTGGTTTTTCAGGTAGTCCATGGACTTTGGCAACGTATATGGTTGAAGGTGGTTCAAGCAAAGATTTCCGTTTCACCAAAAACATGATGTACGCACAGCCTGAAGTTTTACATGCACTATTAGACTGTCTGGCCGATGCAGTGACCGAATACTTAAATGCACAAATTGATGCAGGTGCACAGGCAGTACAAATTTTTGACAGTTGGGGCGGTGCATTGGCCCATCGTGAATATCTTGAATTTTCACTCCACTATATGCAGAAAATTGTGTCAGGTCTGCAACGTGAAAAAGATGGACGTAAAATCCCTGTTATTTTATTTACCAAAGGTGGCGGTCAATGGCTGGAGCCAATGATTGCAACAGGTGCAGATGCTTTTGGTCTGGACTGGACAACACCGTTAAATGTCGCACGTCAAACGGTGAGTGGTCGTGCCGCATTGCAAGGTAACTTAGACCCAGCCACTTTGTACGGTTCACCTGAAGCAATTGCCAAAGCAACACGTGCGATGCTAGATGATGCCTATGCCAATGGTGAAAAAACAGGTTATGTAGCCAACTTAGGGCATGGTATTACCCAGTGGGTAGACCCTGAACGTCCTAAAGTATTTATCGACACGGTTCATGAATACAGTGCCAAATATCTATAATCGCACAATGATATAGATGGATCATTTGTAGATGTATCGGTGTAATCTCAGCTTCAGTCAGGTTGTCACATCATGTGGATAACATGGCTAAAGTCAGGAGTTGAGTTTTCGACTAAGGCAGCTTCGGCTGCCTTATTTGGAATTTTATTGCTGATTGCATTTGCCCTGACTGCTTCAATGGGCAGTCAGGAATATTTCGGATTTTTCCGTTACGACTATTTATTATTCTATGCCTTAATTATTCAAGTTTGTCTTTTATATTTAAAACTGGAATCTTGGGCAGAAGCCAAAGTCATCGCTTTGTTTCATATTTTAGCGATGATCATGGAAATTTTTTTAACTCATCCACAAATTGCATCGTGGCAATATCCTCAACCTGCTGTCTTTAAAATTATGACCGTACCGCTTTTTGCAGGCTTTATGTATTCTGCAGTTGGCAGTTTCTTTGCGCGTTCTTTGCGTTTGTATCGGGTATCTTTACGGAATTTGCCGACTTTTAGCAATATGATGGCCTTGGCAGTGTTGTCGTACATCAACTTCATGAGCAAGTTTTTTATCCCCGATATTCGTTATGGCTTGTTTGCGTGGAGCGTTGTGATTTTCTGGAAAACCAAAATTCGTTTTCAATTACAACGGTCTCAATTACAACTGCCAATGTTGCCTGTATTGATGCTTTTGGCTTTTATTATTTGGGTCGCAGAAAACATTAGCACCTTTTATCAAATATGGTTGTATCCAAGTCAGGTCGATGCGTGGCACATGGTCGGCTGGGGCAAACTCGGTTCTTGGTATTTATTGCTGTTACTGAGTCTGGTTCTGGTCATGAAAATTTTGGGTTATCGCGATGCAGAAGGGCAGTGGACACTGAAAACTGAGGATCAACAGCAGCTGTAAATCTAAATGCTATCTTCAACACTAAAATCTATTTTCAAATTTAAGACCAATCTTTAAGCTAAAAACCAATCGACGCTACAAAAATGCACAAAAATAATGCCTGATTTTGTGATAAATGTTTTGCCTTCTGAGTGACATCTCGCTATCTTAAAATAGTGTAATAAAAATTACACATAGCAATAAAGAATAACGATTCGAAGCATAATTTTTCGAATAATAAATCTCTGGAGTAAGGCGATGATTAAAAAATTAGCATTAGCTGCTGTCTTAGCAGTGGGTTCTACAGCAGCATTTGCAGACCGTGATGCAGGTTGTGGTATCGGTTCTCAAGTTTGGGCAGGTCAGTCTGGCAAAGTTGCAAAAATTTTAGCAGCAACTACAAACGGTATTTTTGCAAACCAATTGTTTGGTATCACATTTGGTACTTTAGGTTGTAGCGGTACAGGTACAGTAACTGCACAAGTTGTGACATTTACCAATGAAAATGCTGAAACATTGGCACGCGATATGGCAGTTGGTGAAGGCGAAAGCTTGAACGTATTGGCTGAATTATTAAGCATTAAAGCAGAAGATAAAGCACATTTCTTTGCGGTTTCTAAGCAAAACTTTGCATCTATTTATTCTGCAGAAAACCAGACTTCTTTAGAAGTATTGGCATCTTTACAGAGCGTGATGGCGAATGATGACGTTTTAAAAGCATACGTTTAAGTTTGAATAAAGCCCTGCATTATTCGCAGGGCTTTTTTATAGCACAAGAATACGTTTAAGCCTGAATATGTATATAAAATTTATAAAATGTCCATGAAATCCATTATTTTAAGTAGTTTCGTTTTTTTATCTCCTACGGTTTTTGCGTTATCTCCTGAAATATCTCCAATACAGATTCAGCCACTTACAGCCACTTCTACAGTACAAAATACAAATAAATTAGCAATATCTTCCGCACATTATGTGCAAAAAGCCAAAGACCTACACTTGGCAGAACAGGTGACTTGGCAGCGTTTAATGTATGCGCAGCAAGGCAAAAGTGAAGTGCAATATGCAGGCTATTTTGTGTCGGAACAAGGCGGAAGCAATTTAAACCAAGAGTTACTTCGCAATGTGCAGGCATTATTTGAAACAGCGCCTGCCAATCAATCGGTGCAGTGTAAATTTCCTGCACGTAGCCGCTGGTTAATTGAACAATTACAAATTCCTCAACAAGATTTGGCACAGGTGCAATGTCCTGAATTGGACGAATGGATTGGACAAATTAAACCTTATAAAGCAGTGCTGATTTATGCCACAGACTTTATGGGCAATCCAAGTTCTATGTTTGGGCATACTTTATTGCGCTTAGACCCAAAAGATCAAAAACAACTGAATTTAATTTCTTATGCTGTCAATTATGCAGCAACGGTAACGGGCAGCGAAGGTTGGTCTTATGCATGGAAAGGACTTACAGGGCAATATCCGGGTGAATATTCACTGATGCCGTATTACCGCAAAGTAAAAGAATATGGCGATTTAGAAAGCCGAGATTTGTGGGAATATGAACTGGCACTGAATGAGCAGGAAACCACATTTTTAGTGCAGCACATTTGGGAAATGAAGCATGTGCAATTTCCGTATTATTTTATCAGTGATAATTGTGCCTATCGCTTATTGGGTTTAATGGATTTGGTGCGCCCTGAGCTGAATTTACAGCAGCAGTTTAGAGTCGCATCTATTCCAATTGAAACACTAAAAGCTGTAGAGCAGGAAAATTTAGTGGCAGATGTTGTCTATCGTCCTGCTTTGGAAACTCAGTTATTGGCGCAAGCTAGACAACATGGCACAGCGTTGGCAAAAACTGCCCATCAAGTGGCCGAAGCAGAACCTGAAAATGTGGCGGCAGTTTTGCAAAATCACAGCCAAATCGATCAAGCTAAAATTCTGGAAATGGCTTATGACGATTTGTATCTGAAACTGATTGGACGCAAAATTGAAGCCAAAATTGCACAACCGCGACTGAGACAAATTTTAAGTTTAAGAAGTCAGATCAATTTAGAAAAACAACGTCAGGATGTCGCACGCCCTCAGGTCGATCCTGTGCAGGGGCATCATGCACGAAGCTTTGCTGTGCGTACTGGCGAGGTGCAAGGCGAGCATTTTGTAGAGTTGAGTCATCGACAGGCTTACCATGACTTACTTGATCCGCAAGGTGGTTTTCGTACAGGGACGCAACTCAACTTTTTAGAAGCTTCTGTGCAATATCGTGAAGACCGCTTAAAACTGAATCAGTTAGATTTACTCTCGGTGAACTCTTATAACCCAATGACCGCATTTAAAACACCACTTAGTTGGGGCTTTAATTTGGGTTGGCAGCAAGAAGCCCTGAATTCGCACGGGGCTTTTAGCGAAACGGAACAGCATGGTGTTTTAAGTTTAAAAACACAGTTTGGTTATAGCGTGGCTAATCAAGCGCGTGAACATTTGTGTTATGTGCAAATTCAAAATCATGTGCAAGCGGGTAAGGCTTTAGACAAAGGCTGGCGTGTTGGAATTGGCCCAACACTGGGTTGTCAAAATATCTGGTCAGCACGCATGAATAGTTTGGTTCAGCTTGAATTACCGTATTGGGAAGATCGTCACCAATGGCAATTTAAGCTGAACAGCCAGTTGCAATATGTACTCAACCCGCAGCATGTGTTGCGATTGGGTTGGGAATATCAACAACAGGACAAACAGGACTGGAACAAGACCAGTTTAGGCTATGTGCATTTTTTTTAAAGAGCTGTTGAATTTATACTGAATTGTAAAAAACCAGCTAAACAAGTTGAGTTGCTGGTGAAACCCGTTAAAATTTAGCAGTTTCTTTTGGCTGGGTTGTTGTGGATGTATCAAGAGTGTACGCATGAGCTTGCAGAGCAATGGAAGTCAATTTGCGAGCAATTTAAGCCAGAAGATTTGCAAGCGACATTCCAGTTTATTCAAGCACATGCAGAAGATTTTGTGATCGAGTTCTATCAGCAAATGTTGCTTGAAGAACATGCGACAGAATTTTTGTCTGCAGAGATGGTGAAGAATCGCTTAAAAAACTCTTTATATCAGTGGCTAATTTCCAGTTTTGAAGTTCCGTTTCAACACAATTATAACGAGATTGTAGAAAAGCAATTTAAAGTGGGCGATGTGCATGCACGTGTACAAATTCCATCTTGGCTGATTATTCGTGGTGTGCGCGTTATTATAAAAAAGGCTTTTGAGTTTTTTGCAACAGAAGCCAATAGCAACTTAAATCAGTTTAATTATTTAAGCCAAATTTTATGCTTTGCCACAGAAATTATGTGCCGATCTTATGAAATGAAGGTCGAAGTACATAATGATATGAAACATACCTATCGCTTATTTTCTGCCATGCAAGATGTTGCCGTGCACAAAGATCGACAACGCGGAACTTTGCTGGATTGGGAAAATGAACTGATGTTTCAGGTGGTGTCCGATCACACCAAAATGACGCAACCGATTTTATCTAAAACAGAATTTGGTTTATGGTTTATTCATAAAGCGGCTTATGCATTTTCAAGTTCGGAACAAGTACAAACTATTACTGAATTTATTTATCAGGTGGATGAATTAATTCAGAAAATTGGTCAATGTGAAAGTCAGGCACAGGCAATTGAAATGATTCAATCCATTCGTGCCAAGAATCGTGAAATTTTGCATTTAGTCGATCAAATTTTTCAGGTGTCTGAATATATCAATTCAGGCAATGATGCCTTAACTCAACTGCTCAACCGCCGTTATTTAAATACCATCGTGTCCCGTGAAATTAATTTTTCACGAAAAAATAATTCGCCTTTAACATTGTTGGCGATAGATGCCGATCATTTTAAATCAATCAATGACCGTTATGGACATGCAGCAGGAGATGATGCATTACAGTTTTTAGCTGATGTGATTTTGCAATATGCAAAAGCCAGTGACTATGCCTTCCGAATTGGCGGCGAAGAATTTTTACTGTTACAGATTGATACCACCATTGATCGTGCCTTGGTAGTCGCTGAAAATATTCGTAAACGTGTCGAAAAAGCCACATTAAAAACATCAACAGGTGAAGAATTTAACTTTACCATTAGTATAGGTGTGCATGAATATGATGGGCATCCAGACTATCAACGTTTTTTTGAAGAAGTGGATAAAGCCTTGTATATGGCAAAAAATAATGGACGCAACAATGTGTCTGTAGGTTGAATCTGAAGATGTATCAAGCTAATTTTTTAATCTAAAACCCAAAAATCCCGAACATAAATTTCGGGATTTTTTATTTGATTGAGGAACTTAGCCACAATTTAAAAACTCTCAGGCACCGCACTTAAAAATTCACGACGGGCTTCTTTATCTGTTTTAAAGTCACCTACAAAAGATACGGTACGTGTGGTCGATTCCTGTTTGCCTACACCGCGCATCATCATGCACATATGGGCTGAATCAATCACCACAGCAACACCGCGTGCTTTGGTCACTTCAGCCACAGCTTCCGCAATTTGCTGAGTCAGATTTTCCTGAATTTGCAAACGACGTGCAAACATTTCGGTAATACGGGCAAATTTAGACAAGCCTAAAACATTACCTTCAGGTAAATAGGCGATATGCACGCGACCATAAAATGGCAATAAATGATGTTCACACAGTGAGTAGAACTCAATATTTTTCACCAAGACCATTTCACGGTTGTCGGATGGAAATACGGCATTATTGGTCACTTCGGCTAAGGTTTGGCTATAGCCCGAAGTTAAATACGAAAAAGCTTTAGCAGCACGCATCGGCGTATCTTTTAGACCTGGACGATTAAGATCTTCACCAACGGCGGTTAGGATGTTTGCGTAGGATTGCTGCATAGACATAAGACGTGTTCACTTACACTGATATTGAACAAGGTCGGCATTGTAACAGAAAACTATTGCAATGCCTTGTTTAAAAGATGAAACCGATTACTGTTTAAACTTTGGGTTCTTTTCGCTGCGTTTAAGCAACACTAAAACTGCACCAGTGCCACCTTGTTTTTCAGGCGCACTCACAAAAGCCAAAACATCACGATGCTGACGCAGCCAGCCATTTACATAAGTTTTTAAAATGGCTTCAGGGCCTTTGCCATGCACAATTTTAATCACGTTCTGGTTTTCATCTTTAGCCATTTGAATGATTTGCAAAACGGCTACCCGCGCTTCTTCTACCGTACAACCGTGCAAATCAACAGCTTCAAACCAGCGTAAGTTGCCTGCTTTTAAATCTTCAAAGACTTTATGTTGCAAAGTTGCAATGCGATAGCTCAGCGAAGCTTGGCTGCCCACAGGGTTAAGCATGGCTTGCGTATCGGACAGCAAGGTATCATCGGTTTCCATAGGGCCTATGGCTGCTGCACGTTTGGCCAGCGTTTGGGCATCTGGTTTTTTCTTGGCAGTGTGTTCGATTTTTGCAATATTGCCTGCGTCCATTTTTTGAACGCCTTGCATTTGCTGACGAAACAATGCGAGATCATCTTCCTGTTGTTGCTCAGGCGTCTGAACTTTGGGTTCAGACGGCTTGGCAATGCTTGAAGTATGAGGCTGAGTGATTTGCTTTTTAAAAGATTTTAGTAAATTGTACTGTTCTTTAGAAAGCGAAGAATCATGTTTACTCATGGTATTTCAAATTGGATTATAGATTTTCAGGCTGACCAAACAGTGCCGTAAAGGCATGGTCAGGACGTGCTTGTTTCATAAAACTTTCACCGACCAAGAAACTGTGAATCTCATGGTCTTGCATCATGCGGACATCTTCTGGTGTGGCGATACCACTTTCAGTGACCAATAAACGCGCAGGCGGCAACAAGTTTTTTAAACGCAATGAGGTGTTTAAATCGACTTCAAAGGTTTTTAAATTTCGGTTATTGACCCCTAAAATACAACGCTCTGAAAGATTCAAAGCACGTTCCAATTCATTTTCATCATGCACTTCAACCAACACATCTAAGTGATGTTCAAAAGCCGTTTCCGACATTTCTTCCAACTGTTGGTCAGATAGGCAAGACACAATCAATAACACACAGTCTGCGTGTAAGGCACGTGCTTCTACCACACCATACGGATCAATCAAGAAATCTTTACGCAGAGCAGGCAAGTTACAGTGTGAACGGGCAATCTGAATATTTTCATCTGCACCCTGAAAGAAATCGACATCAGTCAGCACAGATAAACAGGCTGCGCCTGCGGCTTCATATTGCTGTGCAATTTCGGCAGGGTCAAAGTTTTCACGAATAATGCCTTTAGATGGTGATGCTTTTTTAATTTCCGCAATCACCGCTGGGCGTTTGTTATGCAAGGCTTGTGCAAAGCCACGTGCAGGTGTTGCTGCACGTGCCAATTGTTCTAGGTCTGCATAACTGCGTTGTTTTAAACGCTCGGCAAACTCTTCTTTTTTACGTTCTACAATTTTACCTAAAATGGTATTGCTAATATCCACCATGATGCACCTTCCTGATTTGCTTTATGCTTCGTACTGTTTGAGCGTTTTGGTAAATTCAGACAACACGCCCATTTTTTCCAAAGCTTGTCCACCATAAATAATGTCATGTGCCAAAGCGACACCTTGTTTGTAGCTTGTAGTTAGACCCGAAACATAGATACCCGCACCCGCATTGAGTGCAATCATATTGGCCGCTTTTTCGCCTTTATCTGATTTGTTTTTGCCTAAAGCATCTTTAATCAAACTCAAGCTTTCAGCAGAGTTTTCTACAATCAGTCCTGTTAAAGTTTGAGATTCAATTCCCACGCTTTCAGGGGTAAGTTCCCATTCGGTAATTTCACCATCTTTGAGTTCTGCAACATAAGTGCTCGAAGCAAGGCTAATTTCATCTAAACCATCTTTAGAATGCACCACCATGACATGCTCAGCACCGAGCTGTTTCATCACTTCTGCAATCGGGCGGCATAATTCATTGCTAAACACCCCAATGACAAAACGCTTTACACCCGCAGGGTTAGTCAATGGCCCAAGCAAGTTGAAAATACTGCGAATACCCAACTCTTTACGCGGGGTAACCGCATATTTCATGGCTTTGTGATGATTCGGTGCAAACAAGAAACCTACGCCCATTTCACGAATACAGCGTTCAGTTTGTTGCATGTTTAAATCAAGATTAATGCCTGCTTGCTCAAGTAAGTCAGATGAGCCTGATTTGGTTGAAACCCCACGGTTACCGTGTTTGGCAATGGTTGCACCTGCAGCTGCAATGACAAAGGAAGAGGCGGTAGATACGTTAAATAGGTTTTGACCATCGCCACCTGTACCAACAATATCTACGAGGTAAGGAATATCGCTGACATCAATTTTGATGGCAAATTCACGCATTACACGTGCAGCAGCAGTAATTTCATCAATGCTTTCGCCTTTTAAGCGTAAGCCCATCATCAATGCACCAATTTGAGCGTCTGTTGCTTCGCCCGACATAATCGCGCGCATCACATCTTCCATTTGAGGCTGAGTCAGGTGAATTTGTTTTGTAATATGGTTGAGTGCTTGTTGAATATTCATGTGATTTGACTCGCTCATTATGCGTAAATTTCCAAAAAGTTTTTAAAGATTTGATGACCGTGTTGGCTCAGGATCGATTCGGGGTGAAATTGCACGCCTTCAACAGGCAAAGTTTTGTGCTTCACGCCCATAATTTCTTCCATCGAACCATCTGCTTCTTTGGTCCAGCATGTCACTTCCAGACAATCTGGCAAGGTTGCTTGATCAATCACCAAAGAGTGGTAACGGGTTGCAGAAAATGGTGAAGGCAGATTGCTAAAAATACCTGTGTTGCTGTGGTACATATCCGATAAACGACCATGCATCACGGTTTTAGCGCGCACAATGTTTCCACCAAAGGCTTGTCCGATACTTTGGTGTCCTAAACACACACCCAGTAACGGAATTTTGCCTGCAAAATGCTGAATTGCAGGAATAGAAATCCCTGCTTCAGATGGAGAACAAGGGCCTGGGCCAATCACCAAATACTTGGGTTGCCATCGCTCAATATCTTCTAATGTCACGGCATCATTACGAACGACTTTTACTTCCTGATTTAACTCGCCAAAATACTGGACGATGTTGTAGGTAAAAGAGTCATAGTTGTCGATCATTAAAAGCATGAGCTAACCTATTGAAAATTGAACACTTTAAGTGCTAAAGAGTCTGAGATAATTTGCTTTATTCCTGCGCCTATAACGAGAAAGGACTTTATTTTTCTTGTCGAAAAGAAGGTGGAATAAGGAAGCGCTTATCATCATAGCAAAAAATAAGCATTTTCTGCGGACTATTTATATGATAATCCCTGTTAAAGCTTATCAGCGCATTCACCAATTTATAGATTTTCAAAGCTTGCTGCGCAATGTTCAGGTTTGATCTGAAAGAAATGAACACATGATCAAACAGGGTCATTCACCAGTCATATTTTAGCTTCACACTTATAGATAACGTAAAAAATGCGCTAAAAAGTAGCATCATGGCGCATGTTATTAGCGGTTCACGTCAGGTAGTTTGAGTGCAGCGTTTCGATAGAAAATACAAATCTGCAGTATAGATATTTTCAATCAGTTTGATCGAAAATAATACAGGTTTAGGATTTTTAAACGATCTTATTATTTTTGCTCAATAAAAAATAAAGTGTTGTTTAAGATTGGTCGGATAATTTGCATTGCTTAATACAACCATGGCACAGCAAAATGCTTGCATAGATACTGTTTGAGCTATTTTTTGATCTACAATTCAACAGAAATAAAACATAAATGCACTAAAATGGTGCTATGTTTTGCAGTTTTAAATCAAATCAAATGAACAGTGTTTGAATATGGTGCAAATCGTATTTCTGACAGTATAATAGAGACAAAGTAATTTTTTTAAATGATGTATTCTCATACGGAATTCATGGTTTTAGCTTTGCTTTTAAAAGTTGGTACGCTAATTGCTTAATAACTGCCAACTACTAACACGCACTTTCGGGTGCAACAAAAAACATCGGAGCAAAATGAGCATGGCGAACAAGGTCCTTCAACTCATCCAAGAAAGTGGTGCAAAATGGGTCGATTTCCGCTTTACAGATACTAAGGGTAAAGAGCAGCACGTAACTTATCCTGCAGACAGTATCGATGAAGATACCTTTGAAGACGGTAAAATGTTTGATGGTTCTTCAATTGAAGGCTGGAAAGGAATCGAAGCATCAGACATGATCTTACGCCCAGATGCCAACACAGGTTTTATTGACCCGTTCTTTGCAGAACCAACAGTGGTTGTAACGTGTGATGTTATCGAACCATCGACAGGTCAAGGCTATGACCGCGATCCACGCTCTATTGCTCGCCGTGCTGAAGAATATTTAAAATCGACAGGTATTGGTGATACTGCTTTCTTTGGCCCAGAACCAGAATTCTTTGTATTTGACGAAGTAAAATGGGACATCGATATGTCTGGCGCGCGCCACACATTAATCGCTGAAGAAGCTGCATGGTCTACAGGTAAAGACTACGAAGCTGGTAACTCAGGTCACCGTCCACGTGTGAAAGGCGGTTATTTCCCAGTACCACCAGTAGATTCTTCTCAAGATATGCGTGCAGATATGTGTGCAAAAATTGAAGAAATCATGGGGCCTGGTCGTGTAGAAGTACATCACCATGAAGTTGCATCTTGCCAGTTAGAAATTGGTGTGAGCTTCAATACCATGGTGCGTAAAGCTGACGAAGTGCAACAGTTCAAATATGCAGTTTGGAACGTTGCGCATCAATATGCAAAAACTGCAACCTTTATGCCTAAACCAATGGTAGGCGATAACGGTTCAGGTATGCACGTACACATGTCTATCTCTAAAGATGGCAAAAACTTATTCGCAGGCGATGAATACGCAGGTTTGTCAGAAATGGCGTTGTACTTCATTGGCGGTATTATCAAACATGCCCGCTCTTTGAACGCGTTGACTAACCCATCGACCAACTCATATAAGCGTTTAGTACCGCACTTTGAAGCACCAATTATGTTGGCTTACTCAGCGCGTAACCGTTCTGCATCTATTCGTATTCCTTACGTGTCTAGCCCGAAAGGCAAACGTATTGAAGCGCGTTTCCCTGATCCAATGATGAACCCGTACTTAGGTTTTGCGGCATTGTTGATGGCGGGTCTTGACGGTATTCAAAACAAGATTCACCCAGGTGAAGCTGCAGATAAAAACTTGTATGACCTTCCGCCTGAAGAAGAAGCAAAAATCCCAACTGTGGCACACAACCTAGAAATGGCGCTTGATGCTTTGAAAGAAGATCACGACTATTTATTAAAAGGTGGTGTATTCACCAAAGACATGCTTGATGCTTATATCGAATTGAAAACTGAAGATGTACGTCGTTTGAACACGACGACTCACCCAGTTGAATTTGATATGTACTACAGCTTGTAATACATCAAAAATCTTAAATTTGAAAAACCCGCTTCGGCGGGTTTTTTGTTTTAGATGGTGCAATCATGGTTTTGAATTGGCATGGATTTTATCAAAATATAAGAATTCGCTTAATTTTTTTGGATAATTGCAGGGAATTGC
Organism: Acinetobacter sp. YH12136; assembly: GCF_013418545.1. Taxonomy (NCBI): domain Bacteria; kingdom Pseudomonadati; phylum Pseudomonadota; class Gammaproteobacteria; order Moraxellales; family Moraxellaceae; genus Acinetobacter; species Acinetobacter sp. YH12136. The sequence continues at coordinate 21,887 of NZ_VPBV01000001.1, read as the reverse complement.
GCCATCGGTCACAAAACTTTGCCTAAATTTGGGCTACACTAGGCTATCTTGTTAAGGTGGCGGAACATGCGAACACAGCCTATTTTTCCCAAGCAGGCAAATCTGCCTTCTGAATTAAAAACATGGCTATATGCAGCAGGTTCTTTGACCCAACAACTGACTCAGCTCGCAGGCGGACAATTTAAAGTTGAACCACTGCAGCAATCTTTTCAGCGTTTAAATTTACAAGATGCCCAGTGGATGCAAATGCCACATTGGCACACTTCATGGGTGCGTGAAAGCTATTTATATGGGTGTGATGAACAGCCATGGGTCAAAGCCAAAAGTATTTTTCCGATTCTAAGTTTGCAAAGCAAAGCCCGTTTATTTCAGCATATTGGCAATAAACCCATTGGCTGGTTTTTATTTCAGCGTACCAATCCGTTGTGTCAAAGGCGTGTGGTTTTGCTCGATGAAGGCTGGACACGACAGAGTTGCTATACTTGGCATGGCTGTAAATTTATTGTGCAAGAAACTTTTTTACCGCGTTTTGAGCAATTTATTCAACAACATTAAGATACGAGATTGGTATGGCATTGGCACAGCAGATCACGTGGCGTGAGCGTTTAGAAGCATATTATTATTTGTGTCGTTTCGATAAACCGATTGGCACAGAACTGGTGTTTTGGCCAACCATGTGGGCCTTGTGGATTGCTAATCAGGGCATGCCGTCTATCGGGATATTAATCCCTATGATTCTGGGCACAATTTTTATGCGCGCTGCAGGCTGTGCCATTAATGACTTTGCTGACCGTAAGGTGGATGGTCATGTGGAGCGTACCAAAACACGTCCTTTAGCCACGGGTGTGATTAGTGCCAAAGAAGCCATTTATGTATTCTTGGGTTTGGTTGCACTTAGCGCAGCCATGTTGTTGTTCTTACCGATTGAAACTTTTTATTGGTCATTTGGGGCATTATTTTTAGCGTTTATTTATCCGTTTATGAAACGCTACACTCATTTGCCGCAAGTGTTCTTGGGAGCTGCATTTTCATGGTCTATCCCGATGGCTTATACCGCTGTAGGTGCAACGCCTGATCTTACTTGTTGGTTATTGTATTTTGGCAATTTGGCGTGGACTGTGGCTTATGACACCCAATATGCAATTACTGACCGTGAATATGATTTGAAAATTGGGGTGAAATCTACCGCAATTTTATTTGGTCGCTATGACATTCAGATTATTTCATTGTTGCAAGCGGGCAGTGTGCTTTTGATTGGTACGGCATTGTGGTTAGAAAATTTATTGATTCCGTTTGGTTTAGCGGCGTTATTGGTGGTGGTTGCAGACTTTATATATCAATGGAGTAAAACTAAAGATAAAGATCCGCAACGTTGTTTTTGGGCATTTCGTCATAACCGTTGGGTAGGGCTGATTATTTTTTCAGGAATCGTATTGGCTTTAATGTAAATATTTCTGTGCGATAAAAAACTGAGCAAAGCATCTGATGGTAGTTTGGTCAGGTGCTTTTTTATTCGATCGCTGATCAATTTTTGCTGTTAAAAATTAAACTGAGCATTAGAACGTGCGTACTTATGCACAAAGCACAATCAGCATTATTCTGATATATTGAGCTTCATTTTGATGCGTTTGAAATAGGAATATATGATGTCACAGTCTGAGCAGCAAAGTCCTGAAAAAAAGCCAAGTCTAAAAAAGATGATTATCTTGGCAAGCTTAGGTTTGTTGATTCCTATCTTTTTGGTCAGCATGGCATTTTTAGCAGTCAATAGTGATGCCAAAAATCAGGAAAAATATAAACAACAGCAGGCAGAAATTATTGCGCGTATTGAAGCGCGTGAAGCTGCAGCACAGCAAGCGAAGCAGGCGGGTCAGACACAAGCTGCTTCAGAAGCTACACCTTAATATCGAGTTGATGATCTCAACTCAAATCTGATTGTAGTTGTCTGATACTTGGAATCTCGGTGTATCGGACAACGCGATAACCTGCCTCGTGAAACATTGCATCCCGTTCTGCATCTTCCTGTTCTTTGCCAATATGTGAGGGGTCATCTAACTCTATAATTGCAATGACCTGCATTTCTGCATTTAAGATCACAAAATCAGTCACTTTACGATTAAACAGCGCACGAATTTTATAGTGGTTGTTGGTGATTAATGCGCTAAACGCCACTTGTGCCAAGATGTGATGCTCAGGAAAAGCTTGTTTTAAACGCATAAACATTCTGCGTTCAAAAGCAGTCATCATCGGTTTAGGATAAAAGTTTTTCTTGGGGAAAAATAATTGCTTAAAAATTAAGATAAACAGGGCAAGGCTAGCCAAGCTGCCAATAAGCAAGAAAGTCGATTGACTGGATTCAAACATAGATGATGCGGTGTCGTTAGACCCTAAACAGCAGGAATAAAAAACCCACGTCATAATGCGTGGGTTTTTTAAGAATTTTGGCTCTCCCACCTGGGCTCGAACCAGGGACCTGCGGATTAACAGTCCGTCGCTCTACCGACTGAGCTATGGGAGAATCTGACACGCATTCTATGTGGGTATCTGTTTTTGGTCAAGCTGGAATTGAAAAAAATCCGTAATTATAGATTAACTGCTTTAAAAATAATCATCTAGCTTTGTTTCAACGCAGTTTTTAGAGTGCTTGAATGGCTTTTATATAATCTTCGCGTGTCTGTGGTGGGTTGGTTTTACGACATAAGTTAATTAATTGCAGCATCTCTTGCTGAGTCATTTCTGTTTTCACTTGGCTTTGAATTTGTTTTAAGGTGGCTTGTTGTTGTGCGTTCAGATCACGACTGCATTGATACAGACGTTCATACATGAGTGTCGCAGCAGTTTTATTGCTTTCAGATTTTTGCGTACATTGAAAAATTTCAAAAATCACCACAATCAGAATTGTCCAAAAAATCAGGGATTTTAACCAAGGCGCTTGCATGGGCTTTCAAGTTTTATTGTTGTTGATGAACCTAAGTTAGCGAAAAAATAGAGTCATCACAAGAGGGGATAGCCCGATCTTCACTGTATGGTTTTAATTTTGATTTAAGGGGAGAGTGAGGCCTGTTCCATTCGTTTAGAACATCATATCCACTATAAAAACAATAAAAATTGCAAAAAAAAATCCCACGTCATACTGCGTGGGATTTTTAGAATCTTGGCTCTCCCACCTGGGCTCGAACCAGGGACCTGCGGATTAACAGTCCGTCGCTCTACCGACTGAGCTATGGGAGAATAGATTGGCTCTCCAACCTGGGCTCGAACCAGGGACCTGCGGATTAACAGTCCGTCGCTCTACCGACTGAGCTATTGGAGAATCTGTGGGGCATTTTAGGGATGAAAGTTTAAGTCGTCAACACGTTCATCATCAGAAATGTATTGTTTGCTTTATAAATATTCATTTCATCTGCAAAAATAAAAAAACTGCCCATAAAGAGCAGTTTTTCTACAGAAAAATAGAAATTATTTTTCTACACCAGCATCTTGACCTGCGTATTTCGCATTTGCGTAATCCCAGTTTACAAGGCTTTCTAAGAAAGTTTTGATGTAAACAGGACGTGCATTACGGAAGTCGATGTAGTAAGCGTGTTCCCAAACGTCAATCGTCAATACTGCAACTTTGCCGTGCGCCATTGGTGTGTCAGCATTTGAAGTTTTCATAATAGAAAGTTTGCCATTCACTTCGTCAGCTACTAACCAAGCCCAACCTGAACCGAATTGAGTTGTTGCAGCAGCAGCAAATTCTTCAGCAAATTTTTCGTAAGAACCGAAAGCTTCATCAATTTTAGCAGCCAAAGCACCAGTAGCTTTACCACCACCGTTTTTCGCCATACAGTTCCAGTAGAACGTGTGGTTCCAAACTTGCGCTGCGTTGTTGAATACACCAGCTTTAGCTGCATCGCCTGCAGTTGCTTTGATGATTTCGTCTAAAGTTTTACCTTCAAGCTCCGTACCCGCGATCAAGTTGTTCAGGTTCACAACATAAGTGTTGTGGTGTTTGTCGTGGTGGAATTCTAAAGTTTCTTTGCTGATGTGTGGAGCAAGATCTTCGTAACCGTATGGTAAAGCCGGTAAAGTAATGGTTGTCATGTTTTCAATTCCTTGCATTTTGCTGGGTTTTAACATTAAGTGGCTCTATTGTAATAGATTTCGAGATCAAATTGCGCATTAGGTATAAATAACCATACAGAATAAGACTCGAATGTATACATCTAAAGACTATGTTAAACACAGATGTCATTTGAGTGAAATCGTTGGGTGAAACGGTGTATTAAATTGGGTTATTTAATTCAAAATAACTATACTCAATATTAAACTGTTCTGAAATAGCTTTTGCGAGTCGTTGTACACCATAGCGCTCAGTCGCGTGATGTCCGCAGGCATAATAATGCACGCCTAGTTCTTTGGCTTCATAATAGGTGCGTTCACTGACTTCGCCCGAAATAAAGGCATCACAACCTTGTTCTGCCGCTTTGCCAATAAAATCTTGTGCTGCACCCGTGCAGAACCCTACTTTTTGAATCTGACTTTTTTCGGCAGGAAGATGAATGGTTTTAAAGCCTAAACGCGCTGTGAGATAGTCACGAAATTCGGTTGCGCTCATGGCTTGCTTTAAAAAACCAATATTGCCAATAGGATGACGTTCACTAGGGTCTAAGGCTTGCAAATTTTCTAACGCTAAACATTCAGCAATGGCTGCGTTATTGCCTAGACTTGGATGTGAATCGAGCGGTAAGTGATAACCGACCAAAGAAATATCATGTTGGACTAAACTTTTGATGCGTTTACCGCGCATGCCTGTAATTGGGTAAGGTTCGCCTTTCCAAAAATAGCCATGATGCACCAACAATAAGTCTGCATTTTGCGCAATAGCGGCCTCGATAGCCTCTTGAGAGGCGGTTACTGCACAAAGAATTTTTTGAACGTCAGACTTACCTTCAATTTGTAAACCGTTGGGCGCGTAATCTTTAAATTCATGTGTATTTAAAGTTTGATCACACCATTGAATAATTTCTTTTAATTGCGCCATAACTCTCTCAAATTGCACATATTTAGCGAATATCAAAACATATTTTGTATTGTAACTAAAGCAAGACAAAACTCTTGGGCTTTTTTATGTTTCTATTTGTGTTTCGTTTTACAATAGCTCATTCAATGACTTAATCATCAAAAAAAATTTACTTAGAGGTACAAAACGTGCGCCGGACCTTTACCTGGTTACCTTGGGTGTTACTCATTCTGGTTATTATTGGCTTTGTGACTTGGCAACAACTGCAAAAACCGAAAGCGCCTGTGGCTGCCGATGGGGTCAAAATGCCTGCCGAGAAAGTTGAACCATTAATTGATACAACACGGACAGGTGGGGTGGTGTCGTATAGCGCTGCGGTTAAAGTGGCAGCGCCTGCGGTGGTAAATATTTTTACCACACAAAAAGTGAAACAAATGGATCATCCATTGTTAAATGACCCTGCATTTCGTGAATTTTTTGGCAATCAGTTACCCGATCAATTTAAGCAAGGCCCAAATGAAAACAGTTTGGGGTCTGGGGTCATTGTTCGTCCAGATGGTTATATTTTAACGAATAATCATGTGATCGCGCAGGCTGAACAAATTGTCGTGGCTTTGCACGATGGACGCCGTGCGGTTGCAAAAGTTGTTGGAACTGACCCAGACACAGACTTAGCGGTCATTAAAATTGATCTAGAAAAACTGCCTGTATTGCCATTTAAACTGAGTGGCAATGAAGTGGGCGATGTCGTACTTGCGATTGGTAACCCATTTGGTGTGGGACAAACCGTGACTCAAGGGATTATTTCTGCGACAGGACGTTCTGACTTGGGTATTAATACCTATGAAGATTTCATTCAAACCGATGCAGCAATTAATCCAGGTAACTCAGGTGGTGCATTGATTGATGTGGCAGGAAATTTGATTGGAGTAAATACGGCAATTTTCTCGCAATCAGGTGGTTCATTGGGCATCGGCTTTGCAATTCCTGCACAAGTCTGTCAGCAGGTTTTAAACTCGATTTTAAAAGATGGACGTGTGGTTCGTGGTTGGTTAGGTATTAGTTTGTTGCCTGTGCAACAAGACAACATTTTAGAACCTGCACAAGGCGGTGTAGTGGTTGCTGATGTACTGCGCGGTGGCCCTGCAGCAGAAGCAGGTTTAAAACGTGGTGACAAAATTTTAAAAGTGAATGATGAAGCGATTACTTCAACCTCGCATTTAATTAATTATGTTGCTGCACAAGCACCGCATACGACGGTGACTGTTTCAGTTGAACGTGGTGAAGAAGCCTTAGATTTGGAAGTCGCAGTCGGTGAGCGCAAAGTTCAAAATACCGATAAGCAATTTATTCCATTGCCTGAATAATAGATTTAACAGTAACAATTTAGCCTTGCCCGTTTGCAGGGCTTTTTTGTTGGCTAAGTAAATGGAGATCGACTGGAAATAACCAAAGTGATACGGATAACGTGATTTGATTTATCTCTGGGTAGATACAAAGAGAAGGTGGGCTAAATAAACTGTATTGATGAATGATGATACTTTTTGATAGATCTAATCAATCGAGGGTTTGGTTTTGTGTGGCAAGTGTGGATGTATTCGGTGTTGATGTCTTAGAAGATTTAAACGTGCTGTTTAAACATGATGGGTCTCAACTTAGATAAAGAAAGGCATAAAAAACAGCAACCGAAGTCGCTGTTTTTCTAGATCCATTGAAATTATTGCTCTTGCTGAATACCTGCCACTAACCAGTCTTGATTAGAGCCTGCAGGTTTTACAAAGTGCCAAATTTCTGTAAATGGTTGCGGTAAGCTGTTCAGGTCTTCGCTGACTGTACCTGTAAAGCGTACACTTATGACATATTGACCATTTTCAGTTGCAGAATCGACCACCATGGCATTCAAGTTAGAAAACTCTGCTACATCTTGGTCTTGGTTTGCCATAATGTCCTGATACATCGACTGATATAAATCAGGAGTTAAATAACGCTGAATTTCTGCGATATTACTGGCTGTGTTCATAGACTGAATATGGTTAAAACGCTGACGCGCTACACGTAAAAAGGTTGCAGGCTCTGAACCATCAGGCAATTGATTGCCACTGTTGGTATAAGCTGCACCAAATGGCGCGTTATTATTGGCAGCTTGACCAAAAGGCGCTTGGGTAGAAGCGGCAGAACCCCCAACAGATTGACCAAAAATATTGGTATTGTCGTTACGTGGCGCTGCAGCAGGTGGTGTTTGCGCAAACGGTGCCTGATTGGCACCGCTATTTGGCGCATACGGATTAGGCGTTAGTTTTTTTTTTGCGCCCATCTTACGGAAAATGAAGAAGGCAACAGCAGCAGCGAGTAAAATCCAAATCCAGCTTGGAATACCGCCTTTTTCCTCTTGCGCTTCGGCAGCACTTGCAGCTTGATCATCGGCCAAGGCATTGGCAGCAACCGCACCAATTGCCGCACCTGCAACACCTGCAGCAACCATACCACCTACGCCTGGACCAGATTTTTGCTGTGCTGGTGCAGTTGTTGGTTGTTGTGCTGGCGTTGTTTGACGAGGTTGTTGGTAAGACTGAGTTGGAGCAGCCGAACGACTCATGCCATGGCTTTTACCGCCACCTGCACGTTTTGCTTCTGCTGCTAACGGAGCTACCAATAAAGTCGCTGTGAGCATTGCTGCGATCAAACCACGCTGTCGAACTTCCATCAAATTTTCCTATATTAAAATAAAGTTAAGCTGTGTATTTATGCAGGCATTTGCTGCGAATTTCAATATAAATATGATATTTTTTCTTGAAACTGAAAAAATATCATCCAAGGATTTAACCTAAGTTTTCACTTAAATTCATGGCTTCAGTTAAGGCTTCATGCAAACGCGCCACCGCAATAATTTGCACACCTGCAATGGCTTTTTGTGGGGCATTGCCACGCGGCACAATAATATATTTAAATCCGTGTTTAATAGCTTCTTTTAAGCGTTCCTGACCATTTGGTACTGGGCGGATTTCACCCGATAAACCGACCTCACCAAATACTGCCATTTGTTGTGGCAGGGCTTTGCCACGCAAGCTAGAAGCACAGGCAAGTAGTACAGCAAGGTCTGAACCTGTTTCGGTAATTTTTAAGCCGCCGACCACATTCACATACACATCTTGCCCTGAAGTTTGTACGCCGCCATGCCGATGCATCACCGCCAATAGCATATTCAGACGGTTTTGTTCCAGACCTAAAGCCACACGTCTAGGCTGACCATGTGCATCATCCACCAAAGCTTGTACTTCAACTAAAAGTGGTCGCGTTCCTTCGCGGCTAATCATGACAATAGAACCTGGAATTGCCTCATCATAACGGCTCAAAAATATCGCAGATGGATTGGCAACCTCGCGTAAGCCTTTATCGGTCATGCCAAAAACGCCCAGTTCATTCACTGCACCGAAACGGTTTTTGACTGCTCGAATCATACGGTAGCGTGAGTCTGACTGTCCTTCAAAATACAAGACGCAATCGACCATGTGTTCAAGGACGCGCGGCCCCGCTAAAGCCCCTTCTTTGGTCACATGACCGACAATAAACAGCGCAGTGCCACTATTTTTAGCAAAACGAGTCAGCAAGGCAGCTGATTCACGAATTTGTGAAACACCACCTGGAGCAGACTGCAACGTTTCGGTATATAAAGTTTGAATCGAGTCCAGAATGGCTACCGCAGGGCGTTCATGCGCCAAAACTTCACAAATCCGTTCGACACAGGTTTCTGCCATGACTTTCAGTTGATCGGTGGGTAAGTCTAAGCGTTGAGCGCGTAACGCCACTTGCGAAAGAGATTCCTCACCTGTGATATATAAAGCGGTGTTATTGGCAGCCGCCATGTGAGTCGCAGTTTGTAGCAAAATGGTCGATTTCCCGATACCAGGATCTCCACCAATCAGTACCACAGAGCCCGTAACCAAACCGCCACCCAAAACACGGTCAAATTCCCCAATGCCTGTTGTTAAACGGGTTTCGTGCGATACAGACACTTTATTAAGCGTGGTAATGGCGGCCGCTTGTCCTGCATAGCCACCGCCCATTTTAGGTTGGGCACGATGCGTCACCGCAGGGGCAATACTGACCTCATGAAGTGAGTTCCATTCCCCACATTCTGAACATTGACCTGCCCATTTAGGATGATCTGCACCACATTGTTCACAGCGATAGACACTTTTTACTTTTGCCATAACCCAGTCATTGCATCAATTAAAAACTGACTACAGCATACAGAGGAATGTTCGCGAAATGAATGTTATCTGGATTTTTCATGGAAAATCATACAACCACGTGGGTGATTGTATGATTTATGATTTGAACGGAATAATTCAATGAATTGGGTTTATTTAGGGTTTGTTGACATTTCATAAATGGCTTGCGCTGTAGGCTAAAACTGAGCAGATTAGGCATGAAACGCAGGGAATAGCGAGACTATTGCCAAGTTTCATAACGCAATCTGAGAAAGTTTTAGCCACAGCCTTTCAGGGCAAGCATATTTTTTGCTGCTATTGCGTTATGCGCCAGTCATTTAGAATGACTAAATCTCCTGTCCCATGCCTTATATCAGCTAAAAAATATGCGTTGCCGCAAACATAGACGAATTGTCAACAGACCCTAATACAACTCGCCAGATTTGCGCTTCGCAATAAAGTCTTTAGATTCTTTGGCAATCACACCAGACAGTAACAACAAGGCAATTAAGTTTGGTACAGCCATTAAACCATTAAAGGTATCGGCAAATAACCAGACTAAATCTAGGGTGGCGATGGTGCCAATGAACACTGAAGCAATATAAATTAAGCGGTAAATCAACACGTATTTTTCGCCGAATAAATAAGTACAGCATTTTTCACCATAATAGCTCCAACCGAGAATGGTGGAATAGGCGAAGAAGATGATCCCGAAAGTGACGACCCAACCACCAAAGCCTGGCAATAACTGGTCAAAAACCTGTGTGGTGAGTACAGCACCTGTTGCACCACCAAAGCTATTACCTGCCATAATGAAGCCCATTACCAAAACAATCCCCGTGATGCTACAGACAATAATGGTATCAATGAAGGTACCTGTCATAGACACTAAACCTTGACGCGCAGGGTGGTCGGTTTTTGCAGCCGCAGCAGCAATTGGGGCAGAACCCATCCCTGCTTCGTTGGAGAATACGCCACGTGCAACCCCGTAACGAATTACTGCACCAATTGCACCGCCCGCAACTGCTTCACCAGTAAAGGCATCACGGAAAATTAGCTCAAATGCAGGCACGACAAGGTGTAAATTATTCAGGATAATAATTAAACCGCCTGTAACATACAGAATGGCCATAATCGGAACAATCACCGAAGATGCTTTGGAAATCGAGCTAATTCCGCCCAAAATCACCAATGCAGAAAATACGGTAATTACCACGCCAGTAATCCAAGTTTCTACACCTAAGCTATTTTCAACTGCTAAAGCTACGGTGTTGGATTGTACTGAACTACCAATTCCAAACGAGGCGACTGTGCCAAAAAAGGCAAAGATAATCGCGAGCCATTTCCATTTTAGTCCGCGTTCAATGTAGTACATTGGGCCGCCTGACATTTGCCCTTTTTCGTTTTTAATACGGTATTTAACCGCCAAAACACCTTCACCATATTTGGTCGCCATACCAAACAGGGCAGTCATCCACATCCAAAACACTGCACCCGGGCCACCGAGGACGCAAGCCGTTGCAACACCTGCAATATTTCCCGTACCAATGGTGGCAGAGAGTGCAGTCATCAGTGATGCGAAATGTGAAATATCGCCCGGTTCTTTTTGCGCTTTGTCGTGTTTGCAAAAGACTTGTTTAAAAGCCAGTGGCAGCATGCGGAATTGCCAGAACAATAAGCGGAAGGTGAGGAAGACGCCCGTTCCCACAATGAGAACCAGCATGTATGGACCCCAGACCCAACCGCTTAGGGTTTCCATCATCGATTGTAAATTTTGCATAAATTTCTTCTTATAAACGCAGTGTATAAATGCTTAGTTTGTGACTGTAGTTGAACAGTTGTAAAAATTAAGCAAGTGATATGCCAGTCTTTAAAACTTCCTGTTAAAAGAACTTGGTTTTAAGCACGTTATATTTTTTGCATAGTTTTTAGATTTTGACAATTGATGCCTTGAAATAAAATTGACTTTATCTGTGTCAGAAGTCGCAATTTTTCAGACCTGATAAGGTCAATCTATGCCAGCAGAATAGTAAGTAAGCTAGAATTTTTACTAAGCTCAATATAATCTCTCTGCATTAGCACTTTGGTCGCGGCAGTGATCGCGTTATACTTCATCGAAAATATTTTATAGGTGGTCAGATGCGTACCGTCATTTGCTGCATGAGTGTTTTGCTTACAACAGTGGTTTTGGTCGGTTGTGGTCAGTCAGGTACATTACAGTTACCCAATGACCCAAATTACGACAAACGCGCAAAATATTTGTTATATCCAGATGCTGCGCCTAAACGTGCAACGCAATCGGCAACATCGTCAGACACAGCCGTACCTGTGCAACAGCAGTTTGCTGCACCTGCTGCATCTACATCGACTACACCTTAACGCTTTCTAGATAAAGGATACATTCATGAGTTTTACCCGCATTCAAGGGGTTTTGCACGCCGAGCAATGTTCGCTACAACAACTCGCACAGCAATTTGGCACACCACTCTATGTTTATTCAAAAGCGACTTTTGAAAAGCATTATTTAGATATGGATCGTGCTTTCCACTTTATCGATCATCAAATTTGTTTTGCGGTAAAGTCAAACTCGAATCTTGCGGTATTGAATGTATTGGCTAAGTTGGGTGCAGGTTTTGATATTGTGACAGGCGGTGAATTGGCGCGTGTTCTCAAAGCAGGTGGTGATGCATCGAAAATTGTTTTTTCAGGTTTAGGTAAAACTGAAGCCGATATTCAAAAAGCGTTGGAAGTTGGGATTGCCTGCTTTAACGTAGAATCGCATGCAGAATTAGACCGTATTCAAAAAGTTGCGGCAAGCATGAATGTCAAAGCACCAATTTCATTACGGGTTAACCCAGATGTCGATGCCAAAACCCATCCTTATATTTCTACAGGCTTAAAAGAAAACAAGTTCGGGATTCCGTCTGATTCGGTATATAGCACTTATGAATATGCGGCTTCTTTAGCAAACTTAGATATCGTTGGAATTGACTGTCACATCGGTTCACAATTGACCGAAACACAACCGTTTGTCGATGCTTTAGATCGCGTGATTGTGATGATTGATACCTTAAAAGAAATGGGTATTCAGCTAAAACACATTGATATTGGCGGTGGTTTAGGGGTGACTTATAAAGATGAAACTCCACCAACGGTTGAAGAATATGCCAATGCTTTACGTCCCGCTTTAGAAAAGTTAGGTCTTAAAGTGTATATGGAACCGGGTCGTAGTATCTCTGCCAATGCGGGCGTGCTGCTAACAAAAGTTGATTTACTCAAACCGACCAATCATCGTAACTTTGCGATTATTGACGCTGCCATGAATGACTTAATCCGTCCTGCGTTATATGAAGCATGGATGGACATTCAGCCCGTAACCCCACGTACTGATGTTGAAACGCTAGAGTGGGATGTGGTTGGTGCAATTTGTGAAACAGGTGATTTCTTGGGTAAAGAACGTCAGCTTGCGATCAAAGAAAATGATGTTTTAGCTGTAATGGGTGCGGGCGCATACGGTTTTGTGATGAGTTCTAACTACAACAGCCGTGGTCGTGCAGCTGAAGTCATGGTCGATGCAGATCAAGCACATTTAATTCATGAACGTGAAAGCATTGAATCGCTGTGGGAAAGAGAGCGTTTATTGCCATAAGGGGAATTCGAGATGTTATTAGAATTTACCAAAATGCATGGTCTGGGCAATGACTTCATGGTGGTTGATCTCATCAGCCAGCGTGCGTATTTGGATGCGCTGACTATTCAACGCCTTGCAGACCGCCACTTCGGGATTGGCTTTGACCAACTCCTGATTGTGGAACCGCCCGATTTACCAAATGTCGATTTTAAATATCGCATTTTCAATGCCGATGGTTCTGAAGTGGAGCAGTGCGGCAATGGTGTGCGTTGTTTTGCACGTTTTGTGCATGAACGTCAGCTTACGACCAAAACCAAAATCAAGGTGCAAACCAAGGCAGGCATTGTAGAGCCTGAATTGGGGCAAAACGGTTGGGTGCGGGTGAATATGGGCTATCCAAAATTCTTGCCGCATGAGATTCCATTCATTGCCGATGAGCCTGATAACTTATATGACATTGCGCTGAAAGATGGTGCTGCATTGACCATTGATGTGGTGAACATAGGCAATCCTCATGCTGTGACCATTGTGCCTGATGTATTGACTGCCGATGTTGCAGGTATTGGCCCAGAAGTGGAATCACACGAGCGTTTTCCACAGCGCGTCAATGCAGGTTTTATGCAAATCATTGACGAAAAACATGCGCGTTTGCGTGTGTTTGAACGTGGCGTAGGTGAAACCTTGGCTTGTGGTACAGGTGCATGTGCTGCAGCCGTTTCGGGTATGCGCCGTGGCTTATTGTCTAATTCAGTTGAAATTGAACTGGCAGGTGGTAAGTTGCAAATCGAATGGCGTGAAGGCGATGTGGTGTGGATGACAGGGCCAACTGCTAATGTCTATCACGGTCGTTTGGATTTAAATTATTTTCAGGGCTGATGTTTCGTTCTAACATGAACAGCTCTTATCTTACTTAAAAGCACTTTTCAAAACGAATGGTGCTTTTTTGTATCTTGCAGCACGGATTAGGTATGCTGTACTGAATGTCACTCTAAAAACTTCTACTCATTATGCCGCAACTGATTTTTTTACCTGGCGCTTCAGGCAATACCGCATTTTTTCATCCGCTAATCGAAAAAATTGAAAAATTGCCGTGGCAGAATGCTGTAAAAATTGTGGCTTATCCTGAATTTAATCATCAACCTGCACATTCACAGGTACATGATTTTGCAAGTTTGCAGGCTTATGTGTTGGCGAATATCCCAGATGATTGCATTATCATTGCACAGTCGATGGGTGGTATTTTTGCAGTTGCTGCCGCGTTGCAATATCCAGAAAAAGTCAAAGGATTAGTATTGGTTGCAACATCTGGTGGCATGGATTTAAGCAGTTTTCAGGTGCAAGATTGGCGACAAGACTATCAAGCAAGTGATTTAAATTATCCTGACTGGTTTGTAGAGGCAAAGGCCGATTACACGGTAGACTTTGCTAAAATCAACATGCCTATTTTGTTGTTATGGGGTGATCAAGACCCGATAAGTCCACTGGCGGTAGGTGAGTTTTTACAACAACAATTTCCACAAGCCGTATTAAAAATTGTGCATGATGGTGATCATTTGTTTTTAGAAACACATGCAGATCAGGCGGCTGAACACATTGCTGCTTATTTATCTCAGTTTGCCGCAGTTCAGCAATCGGAGCGTGACTAATGTACGATCCGCAGCAACTATTAAAGATGTGGCTCAAAGAACGAGAAATACAACAGCAGTCACCGCATACGTTAAAAGCCTACGCACGCGATTTAAACGATTTTTTTAGCTTTTGTGAGCAACAACAACTTGCCTTATATGATGTAGAGGCTGCAGATTTGCGCCATTATTTAGCGCAAAAAGTAGAACAGCAACAGTTAAATAGCAGCAGTTTACAGCGCATGTTGTCAGCGATTCGTCAGTTTATGAAATGGGCCGAGCAAGGGCAGTATTTACAATTTAATCCAATTGATAATTTTCAGCTAAAACGTCAGCCACGACCTTTGCCGGGTTTGATTGATATTGAAACGATTCATCAAATTTTGGATCAGCCTGAACCTGAAACTGAAGTACAACAACAAATGTGGCGACGCGATAAAGCGATTTTAGAATTGCTCTATTCGAGTGGTTTGCGCCTAGCAGAGGTACAAAGTTTACGTATCCGCGATTTAGATTTTAACCGTCAATTGCTGCGCATTACGGGTAAAGGCAATAAAACCCGTATAGTGCCTTTTGGTCGCAAAGCCAAAGATGCGGTGATGCAATGGCTGCAGATTTACCCTTTATGGCAGGGCGATTTTGTACCCGATGCAGCATTGTTTATTACTCAAAAAGGTGAACCTTTAAAAGCACGCCAAATTGAAAATCGGGTGAAGTTTCAGGCGCAGCGTGCGGGCGTTAATGTCGATTTGCATCCGCACTTATTGCGACATTGTTTTGCAAGTCACATGCTGTCGAATAGTGGGGATATACGTGCAGTCCAAGAAATGCTTGGGCATAGCAATTTAAGCACCACGCAAATTTATACCCATGTCGATTTTGATCAGTTAGCGCGAGTTTATGATCAGGCACATCCACGTGCGAGTAAAAAGTAAAGCTTTACCTAAAGTCGGCATTATTTTTGCAAGTTAAAATATAGCTATTTCATACTGCAAATATTTTTCTCACAGTCAGTTGTAAAGCCTTTGTGCTGTACTTAATACTTTAAGTAAAAGCGCTTTCACCAAGATGTCATTGCAACTATTGTAGAATAATAAAAAAGTGCGTTATGCAGTATAAAGAAGCAGAAAGAGTGGGTCACACGAATAATAGACATGGATGACATTATTTTTTGTTCCACTGCATAACACTTTGGATATCAAATGATAGGCAAAACCATGATTTCGAATCTTCAAGAAAAATATGAACAATTAAGCCCAAGCCAAAAAGAAATTTTTGCAGGTTATGGCTTGCGTCAAGTGAAACATTTTGTCGAAATAAGCTTGCCGATGATCGAGCAAGAACTACCTGCCGATTGTTTGGTGCAGGGTATTAATGCTGAAGGTAAAATGCAGGCGATTCATCCGCAAACGCAACAAAGCTATTTATGGATTTCAGATCAGCAGTGGCAAGCACGCCCAAATGCAAGCAGTAAAATAGATGTAAAAGAAGATTTTATTGCAGTTTGGGAAATTTTTAATTTACAGGCCTATGAATTGATAGATTTAAGTCATATCCACCGTGACTTTTTAGAAACTCAGCAAGTTTAAGCTGAGTTTTTTTATGTCCTTTATCTGGGAGGTGGCGTGGTGAAAGCGCATAAATATCCATCAAAATAAAACAGATTGTTTATTTCATACCCAATAAACTGCTGAATACAGTTTTGTGAACCAGCAGTCACATTTTAAAAGAGCATTTATATCTGAAAAAATACTGCAAAAAATAAAGTTTTCTATCTTTAATGACAGTCAGATTATGGGGTTTTATGTAAGGAACTTTGCTTAAATTGTAGGCGGAACTCAATTTGAATTGCATTTCAATCAATCTTGTTGATGAGGGAAATAAATAAAAAACATAATATAAATCAAAGCTTAAAATTGCTTATATAATCGTCGCTTGGTTTGTTAATTTTTAGAAATAAAAAAGTATGAACGCATCGTTCAGTTAATTTTCGGCATTTTTAGCCTTGTTTAGACAATTCTGACTTGACCGAAATGCCGATCACATAGCAAGATAGGACACCTAAAAAATTTAAAGCGAAGAGTTATTATTAACTTTTCTCAATATTTACTTTTGCTAAAACAGCCGAGGATTACATGAAGGCTCTTGTTGCTGTAAAACGTGTGGTAGATGCCAACGTTAAAGTTCGCGTTAAGCCGGATAATAGTGGAGTTGACCTAACTAACGTTAAGATGTCAATTAACCCATTCTGTGAAATCGCAGTGGAAGAAGCGGTTCGTTTAAAAGAAAAAGGAACTGTTTCAGAAATCGTAGTGGTATCCATTGGTCCTAAAGAAGCGCAGGAACAAATTCGTTCTGCAATGGCGCTTGGTGCAGACCGTGGTATTTTGGTTGAAACAGCCGATGAGATTGGTGCACTTGAAGTGGCTAAAATCTTAAAAGGTGTTGTTGAACAAGAACAACCACAACTTATTTTATTGGGTAAGCAAGCTATTGATGACGACTCTAACCAAGTTGGTCAAATGCTAGGCGCTTTACTTGGTGCAGGTCAGGGTACTTTTGCTTCAGAAGTAAAAGTAGATGGCGACAAAGTTCAGGTAACACGTGAAATTGACGGTGGTTTACAAACTGTTGAGCTTGCACTTCCTGCAATCATCACCACTGACTTACGTTTGAATGAGCCACGTTATGCGGCACTTCCAAACATCATGAAAGCACGTAAAAAACCGCTAGACACCAAATCTCCTGCAGATTATGGCGTTGCAACAGGTACTAAGCTGAAAACTGTAAAAGTTGAAGCACCTGCTGAGCGTAAAGCGGGCGTACAAGTGAAATCTGTAGATGAGCTTGTAGAAAAATTGAAAAACGAAGCGAAAGTGATCTAATACAGAAGGATAAAAATCATGAGTATTTTAGTTATCGCTGAGCACGACAATAAAGCACTAAATGGTGCAACATTAAACGTTGTTGCTGCAGCTCAAAAAATCGGTGGTGATATCACTGTATTGGTTGCGGGTTCTGGTGCACAAGCAGTTGCAGACCAAGCAGCTAAAGTTGCAGGCGTAAGCAAAGTATTGCTTGCTGATGATGCTGCTTATGCAAATCAATTGGCTGAAAACGTTGCAAAACTTGTTGCAGAGTTAGGCAAAGGTTATAGCCATATCCTTGCTGCTTCTACAACAACAGGTAAAAACATTTTACCGCGTGCGGCTGCACTTCTTGATGTCAGCATGATCACAGACATCGTAGCTGTAGATTCTGCAAAAACATTCAAGCGTCCAATTTATGCAGGTAACGCAATTGCGACTGTAGAATCTTCAGAAGCGATTGTGGTGGGTACTGTACGTGGTACAGCATTTGACCCTGTTGCTGCAGAAGGTGGTTCAGCTGCAGTTGAAGCTGCTGCATCACAAGGTGATGCGGGTATTTCTAAGTTCGTATCTGAAGAAATTGTGAAATCAGAGCGTCCAGAATTAACAGCAGCGCGTATTGTGGTTTCTGGTGGTCGAGGTGTAGGTTCTGGTGAGAACTATCACAAAGTGCTTGATCCATTAGCGGATAAACTTCGTGCAGCACAAGGTGCATCTCGTGCAGCAGTTGATGCGGGCTTCGTACCAAATGACATGCAAGTTGGTCAAACAGGTAAAATCGTTGCACCTGATTTGTATATCGCTGTAGGTATCTCTGGTGCGATTCAGCACTTGGCAGGTATGAAAGACTCTAAAGTGATCGTTGCGATCAACAAAGACGAAGAAGCGCCAATCAACGCAGTAGCTGACTACTGGTTAGTGGGTGACTTGAACACTGTTGTTCCAGAGTTAGTATCTAAAATCTAATTACTGAACACAGTCAAAAACGCCTCTATGTGAATAGCATAGGGGCGTTTTTTATTGTCTTTTTTAATTAAGATGCAGTGATTGGTTTTAAGTACATTATGTGAACTTAGCGTATATGTGGGTACATATCGAGCAAGTATATGTTGAAGATATTTTGACGTGACTCTTAAAAATATGAAGCACTTTTGTTTCTTGGGTGTGAATATTTTTTGCCTAAAAAATCACCGTTAAATTTAAGTAAATTAACAAGATTAAGATCATCTCTAAAGCACAAAAACACAGGCGTATATGCTATAATTTTTCGCTAGTTTTTATTTTTAGCCTGCATTTCAGGCTAATCATTTGCAAGTTTTACGACATATAAAATGCAAGCAAAATTTGTTTGCAGAATAAGGAGTATGCATGAGCGTATCGGAAATTAGACCGATTGCCATTGAGGATGAACTCAAGCACTCGTATTTAGACTATGCGATGAGCGTGATTGTGTCACGTGCGCTGCCAGATGTACGAGATGGTCTAAAACCTGTGCATCGTCGTGTGCTATTCGCAATGCACGAATTGGGCAATGACTACAACAAAGCTTACAAAAAGTCTGCCCGTGTAGTCGGTGACGTCATCGGTAAATATCACCCGCATGGTGACTACGCTGTTTACGAAACGATTGTTCGCATGGCGCAAGATTTCAGTTTGCGTTATCAATTGGTCGATGGTCAGGGTAACTTCGGTTCGATTGATGGCGATAGTGCTGCAGCTATGCGTTATACCGAAGTCCGTATGCGCAAACTTACCCACGAATTGTTGGCCGATTTAGAAAAGGACACCGTCGATTGGGAAGATAACTACGACGGCTCTGAGCGTATTCCTCAAGTAATGCCAACTCGTATTCCAAACCTATTGGTCAATGGTGCTGCAGGTATTGCGGTGGGTATGGCGACCAATATGGCACCGCATAACATGACTGAAGTGGTGCATGCATGTTTGGCTTATGCAGACAACCCAAATATTTCAATTGAAGGGCTAATGGAACATATTACTGGTCCAGACTTCCCTACAGGCGGTATTATTTACGGTAAATCAGGCATTGTCGATGCTTACCGTACAGGTAAAGGCCGTTTGCATATTCGTGGTAAGTACCATTTTGAAGAAGATCAAAAATCTGGTCGTACCACCATCGTCTTTACTGAAATCCCTTATCAGGTCAACAAAGCCAAAACCATTGAGCGTATTGCTGAACTGGTGAAAGAGAAGAAACTCGAAGGTATTTCAGAATTACGTGATGAGTCTGATAAAGAAGGGATGCGTATTGCAATTGATCTGAAGCGTGGTGAAAACGCTGAAGTGATTGTGAATAACCTATTCTTGAATACACAATTAGAAAACTCATTCAGCATCAACATGGTTTGCCTAGACAATGGTCAGCCAAAATTGATGAACCTGAAAGATATTATTGCGGCATTTATTCGTCACCGCCAAGAAGTAGTGACCCGCCGTACCATGTTCGAGTTGCGTAAAGCGCGTGAACGTGGACACATCTTAGAAGGCTTAACCGTTGCGTTGGCCAATATTGATGCCATCATCGAAACGATTAAATCTTCTGCCAACCCAGCCGAAGCGCGTGAGCGTTTACAGGCAGGCGAGTGGGCAGCAGGTGGTGTAGTTGCGTTATTGGAAAAAGCAGGTTCAGTTTCTGTACGTCCAGATGAAATTGAAGGCGAAGACCCTAACCGCCCGTTTGGTTTAGATGGTCAGGTCTATCGTTTATCACCTGCGCAAGTGACCGCAATTTTAGAATTACGTTTGCATCGTTTAACAGGTCTAGAACAAGACAAGTTACATGCAGAATATTCTGAAATTTTGGCACAAATTGCTGAATTAACTGCAATTTTGAATGACTTTAATTTGTTGATGGGCGTGATTCGTGAAGAGTTGGCGCAAGTTTTACAGCAATATGGCGATGCACGTCGTACTGAAATTGTAGAATCGCGTATTGATTTCTCGCGTGAAGATTTAATCCCAGAAGAACAAGTGGTACTGACAGTATCACAAACAGGTTATGCAAAAACTCAACCATTGTCAGATTACGCAGCGCAGCGTCGTGGTGGTCGTGGTAAATCTGCAACGTCGATGAAAGAAGATGATTATGTGCAGCATTTAATCGTGACATCTAACCATGCAACGGTGCTGTGCTTTACCGATGTGGGTAAAGTGTACCGTCTGAAAGTGTTTGAAGTACCACAGGCATCGCGTGGTGCGAAAGGTCGTCCAATGGTGAACTTATTGCCATTAGATGCCAATGAAACCATCACCGCGATTTTACCTGTCATTGATGCTCCGAAGAAATTTACCGAGCGTTTGGCAGACTTCCGTAGCTATGTAAAAGCCAATGCTACACATATACAAACCAACGCAATCATTGCTGCACATTATGCAGAATTAGAAGCTGCCTTTGCTGAATTAGCAGATGGTGATGATTTATCTGATGCATTGCGTGTGCAATTGAAACAATTGGGTGTAGAGCTTTCTGCAACCGATTTAGACGATGAGATCATTGCAGAATTTGCATCACAAGCAGAAGCCTTGCGTAAAAACTTTTATGTCTTTATGGCAACGGCATCAGGTACAGTGAAACGTGTTGAATTGGAACAATTCAGTAACGTACGTTCGAATGGTTTACGTGCCATTGAATTGAATGAAGAAGACACTTTAATTGGTGTTGCAATTACCGATGGCGAACAGCAAATTATGTTGTTCTCTAATGAGGGTAAAGCCATTCGTTTTGCTGAAACCGATGTACGTTCAATGGGTCGTGCGGCCAAAGGCGTACGTGGTATGCGTGTCAGCTTCGGTTCAGCACAAGTTGAAGATGTAGAAGATGTAGAAGTCGATGGCGATGATGAAGACAGTTCAGATTCAGCACTCATCAGCCGTATCGTATCGCTAGTCGTAGTACCAGAAACAGGCGAAGTTTTGTGTGCTTCGGCGAATGGTTATGGTAAGCGTACACCTGTAGACGACTTCCCAACCAAAAAACGTGGTGGTAAAGGTGTGATTGCCATTAAGACCTCTGAACGTAATGGTGAATTGGTCGGTGCAGTTGCTATTGATGAAAGCAAAGAACTGATGCTGATTTCTGATGGCGGTACATTAGTGCGTACTCGCGCTTCTGAAGTGGCGCAAACAGGTCGTAATGCACAAGGTGTACGTTTAATCCGCTTGGGTGAAAACGAAACACTGGTGGGTGTAGAAGCGATTGAAGCTGTTGAAGAAGACGAGTTTGTTGAAGCGATTGAAGGTGCAGAATCTTTAGTGGCTGAAACGGATGCAGTTGCTGAAACTGAGCAAGTGGAAAAAGACGGTGAAAATTCAGTAGAAGAATAAGTTTTTTACTGATAAAAAGGGCGCTTCGGCGTCCTTTTTTATAAACGTTGACTGCATAAGGGTAAGCGATGAAAGTAAGCGTCCGCTGAACCCCATGCCTATTTTTTAATTCGGTTCAGGTTTCCAGCGGTGTGGTAGCAATTCTTCAATCTGAGTCACTTTATGTGTCGGCAACCTTTTCAGCACATCACTTAAATAGGC